>NZ_CAMLGT010000128.1 GCF_946479605.1 uncultured Lacibacter sp. | reverse complement strand
AACACCGGGTACTTCCTGCAATGCATTGGTCATTTTTGCCGCCAGTTCATTAAAGCTGTTTGCTGATGTCCATTCGCTTTTGTCTTTTAAGATCACCATCATATCGCTTGCTTCCAGTGGCATTGGATCCGTAGGTATTTCGCCGCTGCCGATTTTTGTGACCACTTTTTCAACTTCAGGAAATCTTGACTTAAGGATATGTGCTGTTTTCTGTGTTTGTTCAATCGTTGTTTGCAGGCTGCTGCCGGTAAGCACTCTTGTTTCAACTGCAAAATCGCCTTCTTCCAGTGATGGAATAAACTCACCGCCCATTTGTGACAGGATAAGAATAGCTGTTGCAAACAGAGCCAACGCAATGCCAATGATGAATTTCGGAAAGCCCAGCACTTTGTTCAGCGCAGATTGATAATGGCGCTCGAGCCAGATCATCATCCTGTCGGAGATGTTTTGCTTATGATGAATTTTCTTGCTGAGGAAGATGGAGCTCATCATGGGTATATAGGTGAGCGATAAAATAAATGCACCAAGTAATGCAAAGGCAACTGTTTGCGCCATGGGTTTGAACATTTTTCCTTCAATGCCATGCAGCGTAAAAATGGGCAAGTATACAACAAGAATGATCACCTGGCCAAATACTGCACTGTTCATCATCTTGCCTGCGCTGCTGTTTACCTCAGCATCCATTTGCTCCTGCGATATCCGTACAGTATTGCTGAAACGTTTGCTGTGGCTGAGCTGATGCATTACTGCTTCAACAATAATAACAGCACCATCAACGATCAACCCAAAATCAAGTGCGCCTAAACTCATGAGGTTGCCGCTAACACCAAACAGATTCATCATAATAATAGCAAAGAGCATGGCAAGCGGAATTACAGATGCCACAAGAATACCTGCACGGAAATTGCCAAGAAACAGAACAAGCACAAACACAACAATGAGTGCGCCTTCCAGCAAATTGGTTTTTACCGTGCCAATGGCATTGTTCACCATTTTTGTACGGTCAAGGAAAGGTTCAATCACTACGCCTTCGGGCAGTGTTTTTTGAATCTGTTGAATGCGGTCTTTTACATCGGCAATTACTTTGTTGCTGTTAGCCCCTTTCAACATCATTACAATTGCCCCAGCCACTTCGCCTTCATCATTAAACAGCATGGCGCCGTAGCGGGTGGCATGTCCAATCGTAACATCGGCCACATCACGCACAAACAACGGTGTGTTGCTGCCGGTTCTTTTAATGGCTATGTTTTCAATGTCTTCTTTATTTCCAGCCAAACCTTCGCTCCGGATGTATAAAACTGTTGATGATTTTTCGATGTAGGCACCACCGGTGTTCTGGTTGTTTTTTTCCAGTGCGGTAAATACATCATTCACCGTTATACCATAGGAGTTTAACCGATTGGGATCAACTTCAATACTGTACTGTTTTAGTTTACCACCAAAGCTGCTTACTTCTGCCACACCTGGTACACCCAGCAGTTGACGGCGCACGATCCAGTCCTGAATGGTGCGTAATTCTGTAGCATCATATTTATTTTCATATCCTTTTTTCGGACGAACAACATATTGATAAATTTCACCCAAGCCTGTTGTAACTGGTGCCAGCTCCGGTGTACCGATATGTGTGGGGATGATGGCTTGTATTTTTTGCAAACGTTCAGCCACTTGTTGTCGTGCCCAATACACATCTGTCTCATCGCTGAACACAAGCGTAACCAGCGATAAGCCAAAGCGTGAGAAACTTCTTATTTCCAGCAAGCCTGCAATATTATTGTTCGCCTGCTCAAGTGGAAATGTTACAAGCCGTTCAATATCTGTTGCACCATAAGAAGGAGCTACTGTAATAATTTGTACCTGGTTATTGGTGATATCGGGAACAGCATCAATAGGCAGTTTTGTTAATTCGTAACTGCCATAGCCGATGAGGCCGATCAGAAATAATCCAATGATTAACTTATTCCTTACGGAAAAGTGAATAATAGCGTTCAGCATATCCTGCTAACAATTTAATCGATCATCAATACAACAACCCTTCACTTGTGGAAGTGTTTGCTGCGCAATAAAACATTCAACAATAAATGATCAGCAATTCTTAGGAGGTTGCCAGATTGAAGAGAGGACGACCGTTTTCACAAAATCATCGTTGGGAATAAAGAAAGAGATGGATGAGTTATGAACCGGTTTTGGCAAATGAATAGAAAATGTTGTAGGCTCAGAAATGCTCAAGGGGGCACCGGTATAGCCGTTCATTGATTTGAAGGGTAACTGCTGATCCTTGCTGTAGTCAAGATCAATAATATCCTCATCATTATAATGCATGGCGAGGAACTGCAAAAGGCTGAGAGATTGATTAGCTGCTTTGTGTTCTGTATAATGCTGCAACAGCATGGGAAACTTCAGTAACTGCCTCAACTCAGTTGAAGAAATGAGGTAGGCCCCAAGGAATAATATACAGATAGCTTTTTTCAACAGCTCAAAGGTATCTCAAAAAATGATTTGTCAGCGCAATACGATCGCTGAATGGTGAAAGATGGATGACAAAAGGTTAATGTAACAGCAGGAGCTATTACTTTTTGGTGAATTTTTCCCGGCAGAAAGCATTGATTTCATCCATCTGCAATTCACTAATAATAGCACCTGTTTCATATTGAATGAATTGGTTTTGCACGGTGTTGATGGAAACGAAATCGTTTTTTATGAGCATATTGTCAATGTCTTTCCACTCAATGCTGCGTTGTTTTATATTTCCGGGTGTATGCACTCCATTTTCGTCAATCTGTACATAAGTGGGAGAGAAGATATTTCGTTCCGTAAAAAAGAGAAAGAGCAAGCCGCCGCCTGCAAATACCTGCAGAAGTGAACGCAGGTTGTCATAAGTATTGGAAAAATGCCAGGCTGCATAAAAAAGAACCAATGCCCCGATGATGCGAAACAATCTGTTACTGTTCGATTGAGTGGCACTCCATCTTTTTCCTGTAAAAGCATACGCAATAATAAATAGGGCAGCAGCAAGCTGTGCAATAACAAAAAACAAAGCAGGCGTAGGGGTATTGAATTCGCCCCATGCATTAGCGATCAATAAAAAACCTGCCAGCAGATGTAAAAGACGGGCTGCTTTTTTTTGTTTTTCAAACGGCTCAAATAAAATTGGCACCTGGTACTTTTTCATAACGATGTAAAGATACTGGATAATGAATTGGATGGCTGATGCTGGTGATGGGTAATACGCCAGGTAATGATTTGCTGCTGATGATATCCTGAACGATCAACTTACATTAGTTTGGGCTGTCTTTTTGAACTATGTTATAGAAAAGCTGAAATATCGAATTTATACTACAAAATAGAATCAATTTTCCCTGTTCCTTTGCATCATAGGTGTTTTTCATAGGTTAGCAACGGCCGACTCTTTCCAGGGACGGCCTATTTTTTTGCCCATTACTCATCACACTTCTGCCGGTGTTAATTTTTTTTCTGCTGTGTATATACAAGTAATTACAATTTGCTCTATATTGCACGTAGGTGTTTTTCATAGGTTAGCAACGGCCGACTCTTTTCAGGGTTGGCTTTTTTGTTTTTTTAAGAGTTGTGCCTGATCTGTAAGAATAAAAAAGGCTCCCACCAGGAGAGCCTTCGTATAGTCAATTGAATCGTTTATTGCCGGGGATTACAGGCAAGCAGTAAATTGGTGAGCTTGTATAAAATACGTGCACCAACATTCTCATCCCACTCATTTGTACTTACACCCACCTCGTTCAAATCAAAGCCAATGAGCTTACGGCCGCTTTTAATTATTTTCCGGAATAGGTAAAACGCCTGCTCTGTTTCAAGTCCGCCCATTACCGGTGTGCCTGTTTGCGGACAAAGTTTTGGATCGAGACCGTCCACATCAAAACTGATGTACACATTGGACGGAAGCTGTTCTACAATTTCATCTACTATTTGTTGCCAGCTGTGTCCTTCGTATAAACGTTCTTTTAAATTTTTATCGAAGTAAGGAATTATACGTGAGTTGCTGTTGCAAACAAGTTCCCATTCATCATCGCCATAATCACGAATGCCCACCTGCACCAGTTTTTTCAGTTCAGGTATTTCTTTCAGAGCATTGTACATAACTGATGCGTGTGAGTAAATAAATCCTTCGTAGGCTTCACGAAGATCAAAATGTGCATCAATCTGCAGTATGCCAAACTCGCCATGCTTTTCGGCAATGGCTTTAAAGTAACCAAGGGGAGTACTATGATCGCCGCCAAGCAAGCCTACCAGTTTGCCTTTTTCAAGCAAGGCCTTTGTTTGTTCGTATACCCAATTGTTGAGAAAAACACTGCCGGCATTTACCTCTTTCAGCGTTTTGCACATGAACTTATTGTCGTTCACATTCTCACCCTGCGATATATAATTAATATACAGTTCGGCTTCTTTCCGCAGGTAGTCGCTTTTTAACAGGATACTCCGGTCAACATCACGCATAAAAATACCTCTGCGCCATGCATCGTTCGTATCATTGTCGTGAAGGTCAACCTGAAGGCTGGCTCTGAAAATATGTTCGGGTGCCCGGGCAGTACCGGCTTTGTAACTTACTGTAACTTCCCAGGGAACAGGAAGAATAACAAGATCAGCATCTTCCTCTGAAAAAGGTAAACCAAAAATATTGTTGTTGGGATTACCTGCGCTGTTGGGGTCAAACCCCGATAGATCGGCCATGTTGGGTGCTATTTGAAAAAGCGATGCAAAGTTAATAGACATCACAGGAACAGAAAAGGGTTGCATAGAAAGTTTTGCACAGAACTCCGGAAATTTGCAGGAGAACAGTTGAGGTGAACCTTTGAACAATTGCTGCACGCTTTTGCACCACCTATCCAATAATCTGTCTTTTATGTTTTACATCACAAAAAGCAACTTGTTTTTGGGCTAACTTTGCGGGTTGAAACAAAAGAGCAAAAATGAAGACCTCGCATATCCTGATTTTGGTAGTAATAGCAGTGGCCATTGGCATCCTAATTAGTTCAATGGGCGATCTTTCTACCTACGATTCCATTGATTCTGCAAAAGCCAAGCCCGGTAAATTTTTGCATCTTATTGCCAAACTTGATACTGCTAACGGCAAAGAGATCGAATACGATGCGCTTAAAAATCCTAATTACCTGAGTTTTCATATTGTTGATTCATTGGGAGGAACTGCCAAAGTGGTGTACATGAAAGGGAAACCACCAACGGATATGGAACGTAGCGAACGCATGGTATTAAAAGGAAAAATGACTGACAGTGCTTTTTTGTGCGATGATATTCTCATCAAGTGCCCCAGTAAGTACACAGATGAAAAAGCTAAGATTAATACAGCTGCCAACTAGCAGCATTGCATAGCAACCTGTTTTTTGAATCAATTACTCAACCATGCCGTTTATAGGTGAACAATTATTGCCCGGACAGATCGGAACTTTTCTTGCCATTCTTTCTTTTGTAGCTTCTTTACTCGCCACCATAGCTTATTTCAAAGCCACTCAGTCGCAAATACCGTCTGAGCAACAGGCCTGGAAACGCATTGCCCGGTATTCGTTCCTGGCAGAGATCATCTCCATCATCGGCATTTTTGCATCGCTGTACTTCATTATATCAAACCACCGGTTTGAATATAAATATGCCTGGCAGCACAGTAACTACCAGTTGCCAATGGAATATATTCTTGCCTGTTTCTGGGAAGGACAGGAGGGGAGTTTTCTTTTATGGAGTTTCTGGCATTGTGTGTTGGGGGCCATCATCATTCTTCGGGAAAAGAAATGGGAAGCGTCGGTAATGACCACCATCAGCTTTATGCAGTTTGCATTGGCAACGATGGTGTTAGGTATTTATTTCTTCGATTTTAAAATAGGCAGCAATCCGTTTGTGTTAATGCGTGATCAGGGAATGCTGAGCCCTGAACAATTCCCGATAGGATTTGATGCGCAAGGCCATCTCCGCAGCGATTACCTCAGCTTTATTCGTGATGGTAACGGCTTGAATCCTTTGTTGCAGAATTATTGGATGACCATTCATCCGCCGGTTCTCTTCCTGGGTTTTGCAAGTACCATTGTACCGTTTGCATTTGCCATTGCCGGACTTTGGAAAAAGGATTACAGCGGTTGGGTATTACTTGCCAGACCATGGGCTATTTTCAGTGCAGGTATTTTAGGACTGGGTATTATGATGGGTGCTGCATGGGCTTACGAAAGCTTGACCTTTGGCGGTTACTGGGCATGGGATCCGGTTGAGAACGCCTCGCTGGTGCCGTGGCTCATTGCCATTTGCGGTATCCACACATTAATTGCTTATAAACATACGGGACATTCGTTACGTGCAACTTTCCTGTTCTTTATTCTGCAGTTCCTGTTTATTATTTACTCTACATTCTTAACCCGTAGCGGTATTTTGGGCGATACCAGTGTACATGCATTTACTGATCTGGGAATGAATGCACAGCTGCTCACGTTCCTTTTGATCTTTGTGGTTCCTTCACTTACCTTGTTTGCAATCAGGTACAAACAAATTCCAACCGTTGTAAAAGAAGAAGCCATCAGCTCACGTGAGTTCTGGTTGTTTGTTGGTTCATTGTTGTTCTTTATCTCAGCATTGTTCATTATTGGTAAAACTTCCTTACCTGTGTTCAATAAAATGTTCGGGACCAAATTTGCCCCGGCACAAGACATTGAATATTCTTACAACAAAGTGCTGATCCTTTTTGCTTTTGTTATTGCATTGCTTACAGCCATCAGCCAGTATTTAAAATATAAACAAACAGCCGGTGCAGCTTTTCTGAAATCGATCTGGTTACCGACAACGATTGCCTTGGTCGCCTCACTCAGCATCAGCATATTCGGCGACATTAATTACAGGAAGTACGGCATTGGTTATTTAGGTGCCATTCACCTGGGCATTTTTGCATCGGTATATGCTGTTATTGCAAACGGTATGTACATCGTTACCGGTATAAAAGGGAAAATGATCAAAGCTGGCGCATCGCTGGCGCATGTTGGATTTGGATTGACATTACTTGGAATATTTATCTCTGCCTCAAAAAAGGAAGTACTGAGCTGGAATACCAGCGGCATTATGGTCAACTTTGGTGAACAGAGCCAGGAAAACCCAGCTGAGAACCTTACATTGGTGAAGGGTATTTCAACCGACATGGGCAAGTACATGGTTACTTATCTTGGTGATTCAACACATCCATCTGACCCAAAGCAATATTTCAAAATACATTTCAGGTATAAAGACAAGAACGAAGGGTTTACCTTATATCCCGATGCGTTTGTGAACTTCAAAGGCAATGAAGGCATCATGGCTAATCCAGACAGTAAACATTACCTGCATAAAGATGTGTTCACATACATCACATCACTTCCCAATAAGGAAAAAAACAAAGACACTTCTTCGTTTAAAGAACATAAAATAAAGCCAGGCGATACCGTATTTTATTCAAGAGGTTTTATGGTGCTGGAAAATGTGGGTCGTGATATTACCCGGAAGAATATTCCTTATGAAGCAACGGATTCTGTTTTTGCTGCTTCATTAACCATATATGCCAAAGACAGCAGCAAATATACAGCTGAACCATTGTTGATCCTGCGTGGCAACAGTATTATGCCTGTGGCTGATACGGTTATTTCGCAAAGCCTTGTTGTAGCATTCAGCGGGGCAGAGGCAGATGGTATTAAACTTGGAGTGAAGGAAAGTAACTCAGTGCTGGAATATGTTACACTCAAGGCATACCAATTCCCTGCAATTAATGTATTGTGGTTGGGTATTATTGTTATGACGCTGGGTACACTGTTGGCTACATGGAACCACATTCAAAAGAACAGAAAGGCGGAGCTCAAGTCGGTATAATAACACATTATAGCTACTATAAACAAATGCAGGTTTTTCGCCTGCATTTGTTTTAAGAAAATCTTCACAAGGCAGCGCTGGTTACCTTTTGCCTGTCTGTTGTATAAACAGGCAGGATTCTGTAATTTCAGTACTGAAAATGTGCGTTCATAAAAATATATTGTATTTATCTGTACTCTTCCTATCGCTGGGCAGTGTACAGTTTTTGTTTGCACAAACAACTGATCCCGTCAATCCTCAGGTAGTTAAAGCTGAGTATGGTGTGCATGATACCGTTTTTGTAAAAGCACTGATCATAAATGGAGAGTTGATCGGTGGCCGTGAAATTGGAGAGGTGCTGGTGTGGGGCGGTAACCCAAAAGATGCTGCGAAGTACTGGGCGCAATGGACACGTTTGCGTAATGCTGTTTACTTAACCTATCCGTATGCCCGCTCGGCAGGTGTGGTCATGAATGATGTAAACAAACACCTTGAAAACATAAAAGGAAAAGCTGAACGCAAGAAATACATTAAGTCAAGAGAAAAAGAATTGCGTTCAAGTTTTACCGATAAGGTGACTGATCTGTCAATTTACCAAGGCAAAGTGTTGATGAAACTTATCAACCGGCAAACAGGTAATAACTGTTACGAAATAGTGCATGAAATGAAAGGTGGTTTCACTGCCGGATTTTATCAAACACTGATGTTTTTTGCAGGTACCAGTTTAAAACAGGCGTGGAGTCCGGCCCAGGATCATTTTGATAAACAAATAGAAGATATTGTACAGGAGATTGACCGGATGTATTATGGTTATCCTGCTGCCAACACTTCTACAACAAAGAAGTGATTCATTCATTGCACACAGTATTAACAGTTAACACTGCAGTTATTTTACTTCATTGCTTATCCTGTACTTTTACATTCCAAAAATTATAGCTGATGAAATTAGATATACTCGCATTTGGCGTTCACCCCGATGATGTGGAATTAAGTTGTGCAGGGACATTAATGGTAGAGATCAACAATGGTAAGAAAATAGGCATCATTGATCTTACACGTGGCGAACTGGGTACACGTGGTACTGCCGAAACAAGAAAAGCAGAAGCAGAAATTGCTGCAAAAATTATGGGCGTTCATGTAAGAGAGAACCTTGGCATGCGTGATGGCTTTTTTAAGAATGATGAAGAACACCAGCTGCAGATTATTAAAAAGATACGGCAGTATAAACCGGAGATTGTTATCTGTAATGCGCTGGAAGACCGTCATCCAGATCATGGCCGTTCATCGAAATTGGTTTCAGATGCAAGTTTCTTATCGGGCCTGCGTAAAATTGAAACATCGTTTGATGATGTGCAGCAGGAAGCATGGCGACCCAAATATGTGTTTCATTACATCCAGGACCGTTATGCTGAACCGGATATTATCTTCGATATATCATCGGTATTTGACCGGAAATTGGAAAGTATCCGTGCTTACGGCACTCAGTTCAGCAGTACAGAAGTAAACCCTACAGATAAAGAGCCACAAACATATATATCCACACCAGCCTATTTTGAGACGATTGTATCAAGACATAAAATGTTTGGTAAACGGATTGGTGTTGAATATGGCGAAGGCTTTAAAAGCGAGAAACGATTGGGAATCCGCACGTTCGACTCTCTTATTATGGTTACAACCTGATGTTCGTTTGTAGAATATGTGTAATTAACATGTAATTATTCCACAGACTGTACTTAACTGCCGCAGATAGTTTACCTTTGCGGCAATTTATTTTTTTTGATCTTATGGTGAGTACTCCAAAATTTGCGGTGAAAGCGCAATCATTTCACACAGAACTCAAGCGTCGTGTGAATGCTTACTTTGATGAGCAGGGTAAAAAGCCAACCGGCAATTACCAATTGTTTTTTAAAGCTATCTTTTTTGCAGTTGCATTAACAGCTGTATATGTGCACCTGGTGTTTTTTACTCCGGGTATTGTATTAGGTATCATTGAATCGATCGTTCTTGGTGGATTAGTGGCAGCCATTGGTTTTAATGTAATGCACGATGGTGCCCATGGCAGTTTCAGTAAATACAAGTCAGTAAACATTCTTGCAGCGTTTTCACTGAACATACTTGGTGGCAGCAGTTTTATGTGGAATGTAAAGCACAACATCATTCACCATGCGTATACAAACGTAGATGGTGTAGATGATGATATCGACATTCAGCCATGGATGCGTATGAGCAGCACACAAAAGAAATACAAGCTGCATAAATACCAGCACCATTATTTCTGGTTTTTGTATGCATTGCTCTACATTCTCTGGATCTTTGTACTGGACTATCAGAAATATTTCAAACAAAAAGTTGGTTCAATGCAGTTGAAAAAAATGCATGTGAGCGATCATGTTGTTTTCTGGGCATTTAAAATTGTACACCTGGTTGTGTTTGTTGTATTGCCAATCATTTATGCAGGCTTCCTGCCTTGGTTGTTAGGCTTTTTAGTATCTACATTGTTTGCAGGATTTGTATTGAGCATT
>NZ_CAMLGT010000127.1 GCF_946479605.1 uncultured Lacibacter sp. | reverse complement strand
ATATCCTATTCAGCAATATGGTAAAGTAAACATCCGGAATGTGGAGACAGATACCATTGTGCAAAGTCTTGATGTACGCAGCACAGCGGTGCAAACTAGTCAGCTTTACACAGTCATGAATATTGCTCCATTGCAGGTGGGTAATTATTATGTAGAGATATTGCCCTGGAACTTCATCAACATTCCAGGTACCGAGTATGTGGGCACTACAAAAACTACCTGGAAGTTTACAGTAGGTACACTCACCTCTGTAACCGACAGAAATAACAATGAAATTAAATTGAATATCTATGGTAATCCTGCAGCCAATACTATTTATGCAGGGTTGAATAAAACTATGCCTGGCAAAGCAGAAGTTGTATTGATGAATATGGCAGGTGTGGTTGTGTACAGAAACGTGTTGACTGATCAGCGTAATTTCCAGATCAACACGAAAGCATTTGCAAAAGGAACTTACCTGTTGAAGATAAATGCAGGTAAATACAATTTGTTAGAAAAAGTACAGGTTCAATAATTGAAAAATAATTTGAGCGGGGGCAGGGCATGGTTAATGTCCTGCTTCTTTTTTTATCTTATCTCCAAAGAGTAATTCCACAAGTATATTGTAGATGAAGTGTGCGATCATGGGCAATAGTAACCCACCACTGATGTAAACAAGAAACTGAAAACCTATTGCAAAAGGAATGATCTGGATAATGGCTTTTTCGCCTTGTGTGCCATGGCCAAATGCAAATACAACTGCACTTAACACAGCAGCTAACCACCAGGTATTTTCTACATAACCCATGATCATTTGAAACAATACACCACGATAAATATACTCTTCACAAAAAGCAGCAACTACGCAGGCCAGTATCCATATCAGCCGCTCCATATTGTTATTGGGTAAAATATGGTGCAGGGTGCTTTCGTCGTTTTCTTTTGAAAATTTTTGCGATATCCATGCAATACCTAATGCAATACCAATAAGGGCAACCGCTGCGCCAATGGATGTGTATGTGTAATTACTTTTAAAAAGGATATCGATTTTTTCACTACGTGCAGCAAAATACGCAAGTACACAAAGAATGATCTGCATCAACATCGATTGCAGGTACACCGGTATCCTGGCGATCTGTGCACCTTCCAGTTCAGCTTCCATTTTCCGTATGTTCTTATAACTCTGTGCTGTAAGAAACGGAAGCCCTGCTGCTACGATGATGATGAATAATAAACTCATGTTTGTTGCGATCGTTTGATCAGTTCTTCGTGCAATGCTGTAACCTGCGGCAATAACAATTCCTGCTCATTATTCCGCAGTACAAAATCGCACAATTTCATTTTAAGTGTTTCGTCAATCTGGTTGGCCATTCTTCTTTTTACTTCATCAGCACTTACTGCATCCCTGTCCATCACACGTTTCATGCGTATAGCAGCTGGTGCAGTTACACCAATAATATAATCAAGACCATCCGCACTGCCACTTTCAAAAAGCAAAGCCGCTTCTTTTATAATGTAAGGCGAACGTTGTTTACTGAACCATTCCTGTGCATCTGCAATAGTAACAGGGTGTACAAGACTGTTGAGCAATTCCAGTTTTTCTTTGTTGTTAAATACTATAGACGCAAGATGCTTGCGGTTCAGTTGCCCATCCTGGAAATAAGTATCTGCTCCAAAATGAAAAATGAGCTGTTGTTTTAACAGCTCATTTGAATGCATTAATTCCTTAGCCGCTTCATCGGCATAATAAACAGGTACACCCAGCACTTCCAGTACTTTTGCAACGGTTGTTTTACCGCTGCCAATGCCTCCGGTTAATCCGATTTTGAGCATAGTTTATAAGAAGCCGATAGCCGATAGTTTTTAGTAGTTAGCCCGATTTATAGTGACTATTCTAACTAATAACTACCGGCTATTTACTATCGGCTGTTGATTATTTCTTTGCGTCAGTTGGTTTGTTCAACTGGGTTGTCCAATCCATGCTGATAGCGCTGCGTTCAATTTTAATATAGCTGCCCGGGTTAATCTCAAGAGAAATCGTTCCATCTTCATTCACTTTGTTTACAACACCATGAATGCCGGCAATAGTTACTACTTTGTCTCCTTTCTGAAGATTATCAATAAACGTTTTTTGCTGTTTTGCTTTTTTAGCTTGAGGGCGGATCATGAATAACCAGAACACCACGATCATCAATCCAAGAAAAACTAACTGGATACTACCACCACCTGATTTGGGGTCGCCTGCAAATAAGAGAAATTGATACATGTTTATTTGTTTTGTTTTTTAGGAAGCACTTCACCTTCAAACATGAGAACAGTGATGCTTTCTTTTGTGTTTGCTGTTACTGTAATATTTTTCGATGCTTTACCTACACGGCCTTCGCTGTTAAATTCAGCAGTGATCTTTCCTTCTGCGCCGGGAGCAATCGGTTCTTCTGGTTTTGAGGGAACGGTACAACCACAACTTGCCTGTACGTTTGAAATTACCAATGGTTTGGTACCGGTATTTTTAAAGTGGAACGTGATCACCACTTTTTCACCATCGGTTACTTTACCGAAGTTTTGTGCAGAATCAAGCCATTGTACAGTTGTAACATCAACTGGTGCTGCAGCTGCAGCTTCGGTTTGTTCAGATGATGCAACAGTAGCATCGGCTGCTTTTTTATCAGCATTACCACAAGAAGAAAGTAATGCAACAAAAGCTGATAAGAGAATAAATTGTTTCATATATCGCTGTTTATCGGATTGCAAATGTAAGGAAAGCGTTCTTTATGGTTTCTTAAAAGACACTTTGTGCAGTTTATTCTGCGTGGCCAGGTCTTTATGAATACTGTCGAGGATACCATTTACAAAATGCCCGCTTTGCGGTGTGCTGTAATCTTTCGCCAGGTCAATGTATTCATTGATGGTTACTTTGGGCGGAATGGTTTCAAAGAACAGAAATTCGCAAATGCCCATGCGCATCAGGATCATATCAAGAATTGCTGTACGTTCAGGATCCCAGTTCTGTAATTTGCCTTTGATATAATCGTTACAGATTTCTTCTTTTTCAATAACGCTCAGCAAAAGATCTTTTGCAAACTTTAATTTTTCGTTACCAACAAACTGCTGAAAGTCGCTGCTGGTTGGTTTTTGTAATAAGTTCAGCATTAGCTGGTTCATCATATCAGCATCATCATCCCAATGCAAAAACTTTTCTTCAACAAATGAAATAAAGTCTTCGTTGGGTAGCATCAGGTCGGTAAAGATGAATTCGATGATCTCTTTTTCCTGTTTTTTATCCCTGCTTTCCTGCTGAATATATTGCTGGTATGGCTCAGAAACAGTCAGGTCGCTGTAAAGTTTTTTGATCCATTCTTCCGTTTCAAATAATTCAGGTTTTGTTTCTTTCAGGGCCTTGTCGTAAGATGGATGTTCCAGTATTTGCCACAGCAATGTATTGCCGGCAATTTTTGTGTTAACACTCAGATCTTCCGCTGTAGGCAAATGCTTTGAGGCCCGCTGCCTGGCCGAAATTTCGGCATAACGTGCTGTTTCTGTGAGTATGTGAATAAGGAAAACAAATAACTGGCGACTTTGGTCGATATGTTTGTCTAACGTACGGATGGCCTCTTCTTTGGTGATGTCACCTTCTCTTGTAAAACAGGTGTACAGTGTTTGCATCACTTTTACCCGTATGTTTCTTCTGCTGATCATGTTGGAAAGAACTTTTAATCGGCTGCAAAGATAAGCAATGGTTTCCCTTATATTTGATATTTATGGATTTTTGAATATATCGGTATCAAAATCCATCAGCACCAAACCAAAAGAAGCATGAAAAAATTACTGACTGTTTTTGCATTTCTCTATTGCATTACCCTCATTACCAGTTGTAACAATATACACAAAGACAAAATTGTTGATGCTCCTGTTGAAGAAGAAGAGTCAGGAGAAACAGAAGGAGAGGATGGCGCTTACGAATCGTTGATGATGGAATATGAAATGACACGTGATCCTAAATTGGGTTATGTGCCACGTAACAGGTTGGTAAACGCATACGAAAAACTTGTACAAGACCGCCGTGCAGGAAGAATTGCAAGAATATCTGCATTGAACTGGGTGGAACGTGGCCCCAGTACTGATGTTGTTGGTCCAAGCAATGGAAATACACGTGGCCCTGCAAATAATGCTGTTACATCGGGTCGTATGCGTGCAATACATGTTGATCTTTCCGATGCTACTAAAAAAACAGTTTGGGTTGGTAGTGTAAGTGGTGGTGTATGGAAAACAACCGATATCACAGCATCGCCTGCAACCTGGACCTTGGTAAGTGATTTCCTTGGAAACCTTGCTGTAGCAAGTATTTGCCAGGATCCTGTAAATACCAACATCATGTATTTTGCTACTGGTGAACGTAATGGTAACATAGATGCAGTGCGTGGCGGCGGCGTTTGGAAAAGCACAAACAACGGAGCTACATGGAATCTTTTACCAAGTACAACAAGCTTTTGGAATGCATCCAAAATAGTGTGCGATGCGGCTGGTAACGTGTATGTGGGCACTGCAGGTAACGGGCGGGGACTTCAACGCTCTACCGATGGAGGCGCTACCTGGACCAACATCACTCCAACAACTCCTGGTAATGGCACACGGATCACCGATTTAAGAATCAGCAGCACCGGGCGCATTCATGTAACAATGGGGGCAGGTGGAAGTGCAGTAAATCAATCCGGCTATTTCTTTGCGGATAATCCTGCAACAGTTACCTCTGATAGCTGGATGTCGCCTATTACTCCATTTGCAAACTTTCAATACAACTGTGAGTTATCTGTTACGGGAAATACATTGTATGTGTTACCCTCTGATGCAAACGACCGCACACCGCAGATATACAAATCAACAGATGGTGGCTTAAACTGGTCGGCAACCATTACATCGCCTCCGGGATCAGGTTCAGAGCCAACTATCAACGCAGGACAAGGCTGGTTTGACTTGGCTATTGGTGCTGATCCTTCAAATCCTGATATTGTTGTAGCTGGTGGTTTAAATTTTTACAGATCGATTGATGGTGGTGCTACCTGGACTCAGATCACACGGTGGGTAGGTACTGCATTAAATTATGTTCATGCCGATCATCATGCAGTTGTATGGAATGGCTCGCAGGTAATGGTGGCAACAGATGGCGGCATCTTCCTTTCTACCGATAATGGAGCAAGCTATGTTGACAGAAATGTGGGTCTGCGCATCAAACAGTTTTATTCCTGTGCCATTCATCCAACAAGTGTCAATTATTTTCTTGGAGGAACACAAGACAACGGTACACATCAATTAAATGCTGCTGGACTTACCGGAAGTGTTGAGGTGCTTGGTGGCGATGGTGGTTTTGTTCACATTGATGAAAACGAACCGCAGTATCAATACGGATCAACAACAAGAAGTCAGTACCGCAGAAGTGTTAATGGTGGAGCAAGCTGGTCTTCAGTAAACTACTCATCTTCAATCGGGCAGTTTATTAATCCTACTGATTATGATGATATCAATAATCGGATGTACACAAGTGGTAATGCCGGTACTTATGTGCGTTGGGAAAATCCGCAAACAGGATCCACGTTCAGTACAGTATCAATTGCTACAGCAACAGGATCATCCGTTACCAGTTTAAAAGTATCACCCTTTACAAATAACCGGGTGTACTTTGGTTCTTCCGGGGGCAGAGTGGTTCGGGTTGATAATGCACATTTATCGAACCCTGTGGTATCCAATATCACAGGTTCAAATATGCCAACCACCAGTGCAACCATTTCCAGTATTAATACAGGAACAAATGATAATAACCTGATTGCTACTTTTTCCAATTACGGTGTGCCGCATGTGTTTGTTACAACAACAGGCGGAGGCGCATCAGCATGGACAAATATCACCGGCGACCTTCCGGATATTCCTGTGCGTTGGGCTATGTTCTATCCCGAGGATAATGACAAAGCCATCATTGCAACTGATATGGGTATCTATGAAACCAATGATATTAATGGCAGTTCTACAGTGTGGGTGCCGAACGGTACATTCCCGGTTGTAAAAACCAACATGCTGCAATACCGCCAAACCGATGGAACAATATTAGCTGCAACGCACGGCCGTGGATTGTGGACTGCATCAATGCCGTCATCTGTTCCGTATATCCGTTTCGCTTCTACTTATACTTATAGTTCTGCACAGGAAGCAACAAGTGCTACCGGAAATGTTTGCCGCAATTATAAGGACTATACAATCAATATGCGTATTGACCAGGCTCCTGCAGGAGATGCTGCAGTTACACTGAATGTAAGCGGCGGTACAGCGGTACAGGGAGTTGATTATGATTTTACAACGAACGGCAATTTCACTACACCTTCCAGTGCACTTACATTCCCTAATGGCTCAACTGCATTACAGCCAATTACTATTCGTGTATATAATGATGGCGAAGTGGAAAATACAGAATCGTTTACATTGTCTTATACAGTAAGCGGAAGTACAAACGCACTGGCAGCGCCAAGCAGCCAATCGTTTACTTTCAGCATTTATGATAATGATGCAGCACCGGTTGCAACTACTTACAGCGGTAACTTCAGTTTGGGCGAAAGCCAGGAGAGTCTTTCAACACAATCACCTTTCAGAAGTAATACGCAAAGGTTCCGTATTCAGTACCTGTACACGTTGTCTGAACTGGCCACTGCGGGTCTTACTGGCGCAGGATATATTTCATCAATTCGTTTTAATGTTACTTCAAAGGGCAGTACGCAGCCATTTAACGGATTTACGATCAGCCTGGCAAATACAAGTGCAACAAATCTCTCAACAGGATTTGTTTCGGCTGTGCCAACACAGGTTTACAATAGTAATTATACAACTGTTGTGGGAGAGAATGTGTTTAATTTTACCACTCCGTTTTATTGGGATGGTGTTTCAAACATAGCTGTTACTTTCTGTTTCGACAATGGATCAGCCACATCTGACCTGCTGAACGATGAGGTTGAAGGCTCCTCAGCACCTCTTGGTACTGGAATTAAAGCAGTAACATATTCCGATCCTGGTGCGGGAACTGGTTGTTCAATGCCTGCTGCCCGTATTGCCGATGTAAGATTAAAAGCAACTTTTGGTGCGTTTTCAGGCAATCCTGTTTCAGCAGTTGTTAATCCTGGTAAAACGGAATATGTATCAAATGCAGGAACTTATTACTTCTATAACGGTTTTGATATTATCAGTAGCCTTTCTTCAGCTTCGGGCAATTTCGCTTGTGTAACCTCAAGGGTTGAGGCAGCTGGAAACACCTGGCAAACCTTTTTTGCAGGGCCACGTTCACAAAAGGTTATCCTGTTTGATTTTGCAGGTACGCCACAAAACAGCAGTTATTTGGTGGGGCTTTATTTTACCACTGCCGAACTGGGGGGAAAAGATCCTAACCTGGTACGGATTGCAGGCACAACCGCTGCCACAATTGGCGGGGCAAACAGTGGAAATACAAACGTGTATAATACCATGGCTACAAACTATGGCACGGGATACCTGTTTACAGCTACTGTTTACGGGCCTGGTCTTTTCTTCCTTGCTGAAGCAAATGTTACATCAGTTCGTGACCAGCAACGCCAGGAAAATTTTGTAAAACTGCTGCAAAACCCGGTTATCAGTTCCATTCCTTTAAGCATTAAGAACGAATCAAGGCAGCCAGTAAGGGCTACTTTGTTTGCAAACAATGGTCAGCTATTACAAAGCTGGAACCTGGGCAGAACAGACGGTAACCAGCAACTGCCGCTGAACGAAAAAAATATTCCGGATGGGGTTTATATACTGCGGATAGATGCCGGAAGCAAGACACAAAGTTTTAAATTGATTAAACATTAAACCCAGAAGGGGCCTGACTTTTTAAGCAGGCCCTTTTCTTTTTAGGCATACTGCATGCAAATTTGTCTTTTCCAAACTGCCAGTTTTCCGCTGGTTTAGCCCGGTTTCAATGCATTCCTGAAAATTTTGCACATTCTGACGGCACGGCACTGTATTCGCTTACCTTCGCATGCCCGCCAAAACGGGTGAATTAATTTTCATTAAAAAACCAAAAAAGAATAATTATGGCTAAGAAGGTAAGTGTTACCCCTTTACATGACAGGGTAATTGTGAAGCCTGCTCCTGCTGAAGAAAAAACAGCTGGCGGTATCATCATCCCCGACACTGCAAAAGAAAAACCACAACGTGGTACTGTAGTAGCTGCCGGTCCCGGTAAAAAAGATGAACCCGTAACTGTGAAAGTTGGCGATACGGTTCTTTACGGTAAGTATGCCGGTACTGAAATTTCTATTGATGGTGCAGATCTGCTCATCATGCGTGAAAGCGACATTTTAGCAATTGTATAAAACAGCTGCGAGCTGTGAGCAAAAGCCGAATACAGAAAAACTGTACAAGAGTGCGACGCAACAGTTGTTGAAAATTGTTACCAACGCTGGTAACAAAAAATTAAGAACAAAAAACTTAAAACTTAATAAAGATGGCAAAGCAAATCTTCTTTGATATTGAAGGAAGAAATAAAATGAAAAAAGGTGTTGACGTATTGGCCAACGCTGTAAAAGTTACCCTCGGTCCTAAAGGCCGCAACGTGGTAATTGAAAAGAAATTTGGTGCACCAGCTGTAACAAAAGATGGTGTTACTGTAGCAAAAGAAATTGAACTGGAAGATCCCATTGAAAACATGGGTGCGCAGATGGTGAAAGAAGTAGCTTCTAAAACTGCAGACATTGCTGGTGATGGTACTACTACTGCAACTGTATTGGCTCAGGCAATTATTGCTGAAGGTTTGAAAATGGTGGCTGCCGGTGCAAACCCAATGGATCTGAAACGTGGTATCGACAAAGCAGTTAGCCTTGTTGTTGCAAACTTGAAAACGCAATCACAAACTGTAGGTAACGACAGCAAAAAAATTCAGCAGGTTGCTACTATTTCTGCTAACAACGATGAAACAATCGGGAAACTGATTGCAGAAGCATTTGTAAAAGTTGGTAAAGAAGGTGTAATTACTGTTGAAGAAGCAAAAGGTACCGATACCACTGTTGATGTGGTAGAAGGTATGCAGTTCGATCGTGGTTATATTTCTCCATACTTCGTTACCAACAGCGAAAAAATGGAAGCTGAATTGCAGAACCCATACATCCTTATCTACGATAAGAAGATCTCTGCAATGAAAGATATCCTCCACATTCTGGAGAAAGTGGCGCAAAGCGGTCGTCCTTTATTGATCATCTCTGAAGATCTGGAAGGTGAAGCATTGGCAACATTGGTAGTAAACAAACTCCGTGGTACATTGAAAGTGGCTGCTGTAAAAGCTCCAGGCTTTGGTGATCGCAGAAAAGAAATGTTGACTGATATTGCGATCCTCACTGCAGGTACAGTTATCAGCGAAGAGCAAGGTTACAAACTGGAGAATGCTGATTTGACTTACTTAGGTCAAGCTTCTTCTGTAACCATCGATAAAGACAACACAACAATCGTTGGTGGTAAAGGAAAGAAAACCGATATCACTGCACGTGTGAATCAGATCAAAGCACAAGTTGAAAACACAACTTCTGACTACGATAAAGAAAAATTACAAGAGCGTTTGGCGAAGTTAGCAGGTGGTGTTGCTGTATTGTACATCGGCGCTGCTACTGAAGTTGAAATGAAGGAAAAGAAAGACCGTGTTGATGATGCATTGCATGCAACCCGTGCTGCGGTTGAAGAAGGTATCGTGCCAGGTGGTGGTGTTGCTTACATCCGTGCATTGGATGCATTGGAAGCAAAAGTTCGTGGACAAATTGAAGACGAACAAACCGGTATGCAAATCATCCGTCGTGCATTGGAAGAACCAATCCGCACATTAACTGCGAACGCAGGCATTGATGGTTCAATCGTGGTACAACGAATTAAAGAAGGAAAAGGCGACTTTGGTTTCAATGCACGTACTGAAACATATGAAAACATGTTTAAGGCTGGTGTAATTGATCCTACAAAGGTTAGCCGTGTTGCTTTGGAAAATGCAGCTTCAATTGCAGGTATGTTGTTAACAACAGAAGCGGTAATTGCTGATAAGCCGAAGAAAGAAGAAGCTGGTCATGCTCATGGTGCTCCTGATATGGGCGGCATGGGTGGTTACTAAGAAAGTTGAAAGTGAAAAGTTGAAAGTAGAAAATACTTTTAGCACAATCACTCCAACGAATAGTAACAGCTTGAACATACAAACAAAGTCCTCTGGTAAAACGGGGGACTTTGCATTTCAATGATTCATCACGATTAAAAACATGCGACATGAAAAAAGGAAACATGCTTTTAGCGTTTATGCAAAAATTGAAAAACAAGATGAAACGGATAATCCAAAAGATCAATAAAAAGGACGATGATTCATTTGATAATCCTTACCTGATCTTCTGATGAATAACTCCCGCCTTGGCGGGAGTTATTCATTTAATCAACATAAGGATTAAAGTTATAAGCAGACCAATCATCATCGGCTTTCGGTAAAACAAAATCTTTGTGATTGACAATAAGCTGGCATTTAGGAAAGCGTTTTGCAAGTACGGTTAAATTGTTCAACTCTTTTTCTGCATCATCAACACTCACCAGCAATGTTTGCAAAGGATG
>NZ_CAMLGT010000126.1 GCF_946479605.1 uncultured Lacibacter sp. | reverse complement strand
AAAAACAGCATCTGGTTGCATAATGCGGCAGATGCTGTTTTTGTATGTGTGGGTTTGCTTGCTACAAACTTTCAGTAAGGTACAGGTTGAAATCAGATTTCAGTTTGTTGAACTGGCGTTCTACAATTTCCATATCCTTGTGCATTTTCTTTAATTTCTTTTGCAGGTCTTTTACGCTGCTGGCATCTTCAATAGTTTCTTTTTGAAGAAAACTGTCCAGCTCATGAATATCCTGACGCAGCATATTCACGGTATCATCCTCGGCAATGAATTTGCTTTGGAAATACTCTGCCCGTTCAAGGAACTGCTCATCTGTATCGTGTTGCAGCACCTGTGCCAAACGGTTTTTTAAATGATTATTCTCCTGCTGAATAAACTGCAGGTATCGCTTCCACGTATCACTTTCGTGCCGGAACTGTGTAAATTTTTTATTATGGGTCATAACGACTGTGATCATTATCTCTCAAGTGAACAATAGAGTTACACTGTTTAACAAAACTAAATTTTACTGCAGCGCTTGTAAATAACAGCTATCAACAGGCCTGCTGATATCAATCATACGGCTCATTTTCAGTGGCAGGGTATTGCTGTGGCTGTTTCGCCTGCCATCACGGGGCTGATGAACGGAATGCCAAGGTTCATTCCCCGCAGTATCAGCAGTACAGCCGTTACCGTCATTAAATACGGAACTACTTTTTTAATGCGGCTACGTACTGAAAACGAAAAACTGCTGCCTAGTATGTTTAACAGAATCATTAAAGGAATTGTGCCAGCACCAAAACTGCTCATGAAAAACACGCTTTCTTTTACTTCATGAAAATTTAAGGCAGCGGCAAGGGCTACATACACCATACCACAGGGCAGTAAACCATTTACCATACCAAGTAACAGATAACCTGCTTTGTGTTTTGTATGCAGCGTACGGATCATTAACTGCTGCACCGCTGCATGTAGTTTTAATGTCCATGCAGGTTGCACTGCTTTTTTAAGCAGGTAATAATTAATGATGAATAACAGGATAAAACTGCCGCTGATGATGGATAACCATTGCTGCAATCCTGCTATGTGCAAACTGCGGCCTGCCAAACCAAACAGCAAACCAAAGAATGCATAAGTAACAACACGCCCTGCATTATAGGTAACAGCTGCCAGGCGTTGTTGCCATTCTGGTAAATGCTGTACAGGCAGTGCCAATGCCAGCGGGCCACACATGCCAATGCAGTGCAGGCTGCTGAAAAAGCCCAATAGTAAACCTCCTGTTACAGCTTCGGCAATCATTTTATTTCAATATGTTGTTCGTTATAATAAGAAAGATCATCTGCTTTCCATGTGATCTTTAATTGATAACCGGCTGGTAAAATTGTTTTTGCATCAATAACCTGCTTTCCTGTTTCATCTACAGCCAGCACCAGCTTTCTGTCCTTTTTGTCATCCACAGGGCAATAAAGCCAAATGCTTCCGCTGATGGTTTTACCTTTCATTTCCTCAGGTAATTGAATCTGCAATTGATTGTCCTGTTGTGTTACCAGCACAGGGTTGCTAAGTTCGTTTGCACGGTTGGTGCCATCAATTACCTGCTGGTAGGCAAGTTCTTCTTTGTAATACTCCTTCGTTACCAGTTGAAAGTCGGTGTTCATGCTTTTGTACACCATAAAGAAGATGAACAGAACAAAGGCTGTAAAGCCAAGTGTTACTTTGTGTCCCCAGTTTAATGTCATAGCTTTCGTATTAATTGGTTGAATAGATTGGTCCGAGAAAATTTGTTTTTACCGTCAGTATTTTTTTATCACCTTCATACAAACCAACCTTCAAAACTGTTTTACGTTGTGTAATGGCCTGTTTAGGAAGAATGATAAAGAACGACCCGGCACCTTGTCCTTCTTTTTTTACATGAACAGCATTGCCCACCTGCTGAATTGTTCCGTTGCTGTCTTCCAGTTTCACGGTTAAAGGAATATCGTTCATGGTTTTGTTTACGATCTTGATGTTGTACAGGTTCGATACACTGTCTTTTCCTTTTTCCTGGAACAGTAAACCAGGTGTGCGCATTACCGTTGCTTTTATTTCTTTTTGCGTAACCAGCAGCGTTGTTAACAGGCCAAGCAAAACAACCAGCAGTACGCTGTACATTTTCATGCGGCGAGTGTAATGCAGTTTTTCGTTGTTGGCAATACCATTTTCACTTGCATAACGGATCAGCCCTTTTTTGAAACCAACACTTTCCATCATGTGATCGCAGGCATCAATACAAGCTGTACAACCCACACATTCCATTTGGGTGCCATTGCGGATATCAATACCCGTAGGACAAACTTTCACACACTGGAAACAATCAATACAATCACCCGCAGCACGTTCTTCTTTTTTATTGAATTTTTTCCGCTCTTCACCACGTTTGTAATCGTATGCAACAACCATGGAGTTTTTATCGAGCAATACACCTTGCAGGCGGCCATAAGGACAAACAACAGTGCAGGCCTGCTCACGAAAGAATGCATACACTGCATAAAACACGGCAGAGAAAACAAACAATGATGCCAGTGTGCCCACATTTGCTGCCGGGTGTTTCATCATGGCCCATAATTCCTGCACACCAATAATGTATGCAAGAAAGAAGTTAGCAATAATGAATGCCAGTAAATAGAATACAATATGCTTTGTGGCTTTGCGAACAATCTTTTCTGTTGTCCATCCGCTTTCAGCCATCAGTTTTTGTTTGGCTGCACTTCCTTCAATAGCATATTCCAGTTTACGGAACAGCATTTCCATAAAAATGGTTTGCGGGCATACCCAGCCACAGAACAAACGGCCAAATGCAGCGGTGAACAATACAATGAACACAATGAATGTGATCATGATTATACCGAAGATGAAGAAATCCTGTGGCCAGAATACTTTGCCAAAAAGGATAAACTTCGCCTGCGGAATATTGAACAGGAACAACGGTCTTCCATTCATGTGAATGAATGGAAGTGTCACAAAAATGAGGAAGAAGAAAAAACTCACATAGGTGCGGATATTGTAAAACTTCCCCGTTGGTTTTTGTGCAAAGATCCATTTTCGTTTTCCCTGTGCATCAATTGTTGCCAGCCTGTCACGAAACGCTTCTCTTTTTGGTTCCTGCTCTATGTTATTTGTGTTGTTCATTTATCACGTTGCTGTTCACTATCCTTTTGTTACGGCATCTTTTTTTGCAGTACTGCTGTCTGCTGCTGGTGATGAGGCTGCATCTTCTTTATACAACTCGCCTTGTTTTTCTTTTGCATTTGCAGGGTTGGTACCACGCAGTGTTTTAATATAACTGCTGATCTGTGCAATTTGTACAGGCGAAAAATCATCCTGCCATGCTTTCATTCCTTTTTCCGGCCAGCCGTATTTAATGGTTTTGAAAATATCTTTTACGCCTCCGCCATGTATCCAGTAATCATCTGTCAGGTTAGGCCCCACAGTACCTTCACCTGCTTTACCATGACAGGCAGCACACATCTGAACGAATGTGTTTTTACCGGCTTCTATTGCAGCTGCATCTGTAAGTAACGTAACCGTGTTCTCATCAATATTGTTTGCAGCTTTGGCCAGGTAAGCAGCTTTTTCTTCTTCTGCTTTTTGCATTGCTATTTCAAATTCCTGTTTACTCAATGGTGCAGTTTCCGATACATGGTAGCGCCATATATAAATAACACCCACAATAATGGTCAAATAAAAACCATACAACCACCATGGCGGCATGCGGTTGTCTAATTCACGGATGCCATCATAGTTGTGATCCAGTACAATTGCTTCTTCCTGTTCCATTGGTTTAAAGCTGTTTGCTTTATCCCACCATACTTTAAGAGAAGAAGGTTTTTTAACAGTTGATTCTTCAGCAATCGCAACGGCCGCTCTTTCTTTGGCAAGAAAACTTTTTACAAATAATCCCATTACAATGATGACCAGCAGTTCTACCATAATTACACCTGCTAAAAGCCAGAAGGTATTAGGCGATAAACCACCAATAGAAGATGGTGCAGCAGGAACCGATGTTGCAGCAGCATCCTGTGCCGTTGTGTAGATGGGGGCAAGAAATAATGCAATGGCCGTAATAACCTGTGCAGCAGTATTTGTTTTTTTCTTTTGTTTATCGAAATACAAATGAGCTGTACCCAATACCACATTTGCCAGTAATGCAATTACAAGCAGTAAAACAAAAATGATGGCAAGCATGGTTAACGCCAGTGGATTTTCCCAAACACTTGGAGCAGGTGCGCCGCTTTTTGTTTGGGCGGTAGCAATGCTGCCTGCTGCAAGTAAAGGCAGCAGGAGCATCAGCTTCCGGAAGAATGAGGGTGTATGTTGTTTATGCAAAAACATGTTTGTTGATTTTATGGATGTGTTAGTCTAATGGAATACGGCTGCATTCATTCATTTCTTTTTTGCTTGCACGTAATACATAAATAAATACGGCACAGAAAAAGATGAAGAAGATGAGGAATGAACTCAATCCGTAAACACTTACGTTGCTGATCTTTTCGAGGTAGTTGATAAATTTCATCTTGTTTGTTTTACATGATTGAATTATTCTGCTGATGCAGTTTCAGTTTTCTTTTCAGCTTTAATGTCTTTACCCAGGCGTTGCAGGTAAGCGATCAATGCCACGATTTCTTTGTTGGCAGGTGTTTCGATCTTATCCATTTTTAAACTGATACGGATGCTGTTTGCCTGTGTCATCAGATCTTTATTAGCTTGTTGATCGTAACCTTTGGGATAAGGAACACCTAATGTTTGCATGGCCCTGATCTTGGCAGGCGTTGAAGCCGTATCAAGGTTATTATCCAGCAACCAGCCATAGCGTGGCATAATTGAACCAGGCGACATGAGCGATGGCTCCATCATGTGATTGTAATGCCAGCTGTCGGGATATTTTCCACCCACACGTGCAAGATCCGGTCCTGTACGTTTGCTTCCCCATTGGAAAGGATGATCGTACACAAACTCACCTGCTTTCGAGTATTCACCATAGCGGGCCACTTCATCACGGAAAGGGCGGATCATTTGTGAGTGACAGGTATAACAACCTTCACGGATATAAATATCACGACCTTGTAATTCTAATGCAGTGTAAGGTTTTACACTCGTAATAGTTGGCACGTTTGATTTAATGAGGAATGTAGGTACAATTTCAAGGATACCACCTATAGCCACAACAATCAAACTGACTACGAGTAATGTAGCCGGGCGTTTTTCGATCCAGCGGTGCCAGTGTTCTTTAACATGCGATTCATGTTTCACCAATGGAGCAGCTTCAGCTTCTTCGTTTGCAATAAATGAACCTTGTTTTGCTGTTTTAATTAAGTTGTACACCATCATGAACGCACCAATGAGGTAAAGCGTACCACCTACACTACGGGTAATGTACATGGGGATGATGTTGGTAACAGTTTCCAGGAACTGGAATTTCAACTGACCTGATTCAGTAAACGTCTTCCACATTTCTGCCTGTGCAAAACCTGCCCAGTATAAAGGCACTGCATAAATAACAATACCAATGGTGCCTAACCAGAAATGGTTGTTGGCTAATTTTTTTGAATAAAGATTGGTGCCCCACATTTTTGGTATCAACCAGTACAGCATACCAAATGCCATAAAACCATTCCAGCCTAAACCACCAATATGCACATGTCCAACAATCCAATCGGTAAAGTGTGCAATGGCGTTCACGCTTTTCAAGCTCAGCATGGGTCCTTCAAACGTAGCCATACCATAACAGGTAACAGCCACTACAAAGAATTTCAATACGGGCTCTTCACGCACTTTATCCCATGCACCACGCAGTGTAAACAAACCATTGAGCATACCGCCCCAACTTGGTGCAATCAACATTACACTAAACACAACACCCAGTGATTGCGCCCAGTCTGGCAGGGCGGTATACAACAAATGGTGAGGGCCTGCCCATATATAAATAAATATGAGCGCCCAGAAGTGGATGATGGATAAACGATATGAGTAAACAGGTCTGTTTGCTGCTTTGGGCAAGAAGTAATACATCAAACCAAGAATAGGAGTGGTTAAGAAGAATGCAACCGCATTGTGCCCATACCACCATTGTACCAATGCATCCTGCACACCTGCATACCAGCTATAGCTTTTGAAAAGTGAAACAGGAATTTCAAATGAGTTCACAATATGCAACATGGCTACAGTGATCCAGGTAGCGATGTAAAACCAGATAGCCACATACAAATGACTTTCTCTTCTTTTGAAGATGGTGCCAAACATGTTGATACCAAATACCACCCACACCAATGTGATCATGATGTCAATCGGCCATTCAAGTTCAGCATATTCTTTACCGGTGGTATAACCTAAGAACAGGGTTACAGCTGCAGCAACAATAATGAGTTGCCATCCCCAGAAATGGATCCAGCTTAGTTTATCGCTGAACATTCTTGCTTTACACAAGCGCTGCAGCGAATAATAAATACCAGTGAACATACAGTTGCCAACAAATGCAAAAATGATGGCGTTGGTATGGATGGGGCGCAAGCGTCCAAATGTTGTACCTGCATAATCAAGCGATGCTGCCGGCATGTATATCTGGATAGCCGCCCACAATCCTGCAAGCATACCTACTACACCCCATATAGCGGTGGCGTTAGCGAAGTACTTTACGATCTTGTTATCGTAGTGAAATTTTTCGAGTTGCATAATTTGTGAGTCTATGGTTTTGATTTGTTCGATGTTTGCGGGGTTTCATTTTTTGCGGGTCCTTTCTGATCAAAAAGAATACGCATTGGGGGAGATGTTTCATCGTCGTACTGGCCGCTTCTCACACTCCACAAAAAAGCACCGAGGAAAATGGCTGCTACCGATATGCTGGCGATGAGTAATAGAATGATGACGCTCATAAATGCTTTATTTCGGCTGTAAAACTATTTTTAGTGAGGAGCACAGGGGCTGACCATCATCAGACAAATGGTTGACTGTTGTCAAATAGAGGGTGACGGTGGTCAGGAAATAGTGAGTTTTGAGTCGGAAGTGGTGTGGGAAGACAGAAAGATTTGGGTTTTGTTATTGACAATTGCCTATTCTCCATTGCCCATTCACAATTCACCACTTACCCCTTGCCGTGCTATTACAGCTTCAGCATTTTTGCCCTTACTGATGAGGCTCCGAATGTGAGCAGAATAATACTCAACGAACTGGATGGCATAAGAATAGCTGCCACCAGTGGCGATAAAATGCCCTGCAATGCAAAGGTTAAGCCAATGATGTTGTATACGATGGATAGAACAAAGCTGGCAATTACCACTTGTTTATTTGCTTTGGCAAAACGCAGGTAAGATGAAAGTTTGGGCAAACGGCTTGCTTCAAGAATACCATCGCTGGCAGGAGTAAAATTGTTGGTGCTTTCTGTTACGGCAATGCCTGCATCGCTTTGTTTCAATGCACCGGCATCATTTAACCCGTCACCAATCATGATCACCTTCTGACCTTTTTGCTGCAACTGCTGAATATAATTCAGTTTGTCCTGTGGTTGTTGATTGAAGAAAAGTTTTACATCCATGCCCAGCTCTTTCTGCAGGTTCAAACGTTCGCTTTCATTATCGCCTGAAAGAATGGTAATGCGGTATTGTTTACTCAGTTGCCTGATCTGTTTCATCATACCGGGACGGTAATGATTGCGGATGCTGAAATAACCCAGCTGTGTACCATCAACCGATACATACACGGAGCTGCCATTGATCGCTTCCGGATTAACACCGGTTACAAACTCAGCCGAGCCAAGTGTAACAATGCGGTGATCAATGATGCCACTGATACCACGGCCTGTTGATTCTCGATATTCTTTTACTTCATGCACATGATTGCTACGCAGGTGTTTTGCCAAAAGCTTACTTAACGGATGCGAGCTTTGTGCTGCCAATGCCGCAATGCAACCCGCCACATCATCATTAAACGGAATACCGGAGTAATTGATCTCCTGTTCTTCAGTAGTGGTTAATGTGCCGGTTTTATCAAATACCAGGTGAGTGGCTGTAGCTATTTCTTCAATGGTTTGTGCATTACGCAGGTACAGTTTGTTATTGCCCAATATGCGCAACACATTACCATTGGTAAAACTGTTGCTCAGCAACAACGCACAAGGGCATGCAACAATGAGGATAGTGGTTACTACATTCCATGCTTTACCACCGTCATAAAAACTCCAGTACAAAGCACCCGCAGCTGCCAATGCAAATACAATCCAGGTAAAATAACGGCTGAGAATATCTACAAATGATTTCTTTTCTGCTTTTTGTTTATCATCATTATTCCACAAACGTGTGAGGTAGCTTTGCGATACTTCTTTCATCACCAGCAGTTCAATATTGCTGCCGGTTTGCTTTCCGCCTGCATATAATAATTCCCCCATCTCTTTCAGCACAGGCAACGATTCGCCGGTAACAAAACTGTAATCGATCAATGCTTTTCCTTTGGTGAGTAAACCATCAACCGGTATCAGTTCTTCGTTATGAATAAGAATGGTGTCGCCCGGTTTAATATCGGGCAAAGCGGTGGGTATTTCTTTTTTGTCTTTTAGAACTGTAACAGCAATCGGGAAATAAGAAGTGTAATCACGCTCAAATGATAATTGCTGGTATGTTTTTTCCTGCAGCACACGACCCACCAGCATAAAGAACACAATACCACTCATCGAGTCAAAATAACCACCACCGGTATTGCTCAACACTTCGTACAAACTTCTGCCAAAGGTCATAATGATAGCGAGGGCAATCGGCGCATCAATATTGAGGTATTTGTGTTTTAAACTGCCCCATGCACTCTGGTAAAACGGAAGTGAGCTGTAAAGAAAAACCGGTATGGATAAAATGAGATTGAAATAGCGGAACAGCGACTGCATGTTTTTTTCTGCTTCTTCCAAACCTAAATACTCAGGAAAACTCATGAGCATGATGTTGGCAAAACAAAAACCGGCCACACCAAGCTGGTAAATCAAACTGCGTTGAATACGGGGCTTTGCATGCTGCAGGTTCTGCAAGCTGATGTAGGGTTCATAGCCAATACTGGTGAGCAGCTCGGCTGTGGTCCGTAATGATGTTTTTGCATGATCAAACACCACTTCCACTTCCTTGCGTGTAAAGTTGACCCTTGAAAGAATAATGGCAGAATTTAAACGATGCAGGTTTTCAAGCAGCCATAAGCAGGAGCTGCAATGGATCTGCGGCAGGTAAAAAGTGATATGCGTTTGTTCCTCATTGCTGAAGGAAATAAGTTGCTGCTGAATTTTTTCATCGTCAAGAAAAGCAAATTTGTCTTTGCGTACGGTAATGCGCTGGCTCACACCGGGGTTTTCGTTCAGCTCGTAATAGTTGCACAGATCGCTTTGGTTCAGCACCTGGTACACTGTTTTACAGCCCTGGCAGCAAAAGGATTTTTCCTCAAGCTGAATGGTTTCGTTTACACATTCATCACCACAATGATAGCATTTCAACGTTGGCTTTACAGACGTATTCATAACAGGCTGCAAATTAAAATCGGCCCGTTGGCTGCTTTCTGACCAATGTCAGAAAATGAACTGATGATGCTCATGCCTGCAAAAAAAGCCCCGCCACAAATCGATTGCGGCAGGGCCAGGGTAACAACCTCACCATCGGTGAGATTATTTTACAGCGATATGTTTGCCCGCTGCCAGCTTTTTGGCTTCCTCTTTTTTTGGAAGCATCACTTTCAACACACCGTCTTCATATTTTGCTTCAATTTTTTCCCTGTTCACTTCTTCAGGCAAGGTAAAACTGCGGCTGAAAGAAGAATAGTTGTATTCCTTTCGGTTGTAGCGTTCGTTGTTCTGTTCGGTTGTTTCTTCTTTTTCGCAACTGATGGTGAGCATATTGCCTTCCACATCAATATTGAAATCTTCTTTCTTCATGCCGGGTACAGCCAGCGACAAACCATAGTCGTTTTTGTTTTCCACAATGTTAACAGCAGGCATCGTCATTGTACGGCCGGAAAATGTACCTCCGTTTTCAAACCAGTCGTTCCATGGTTTAAAGAATTCATCAAATACGGTTGGCATCATGCCTGTTTTTGAAATAGCTCTTGTTGACATATGCACCTCCTTGAGTTTTATAGTGAGTGAATAATTTTAACTGTTAAATGTAGTTTTCAAAGAGAGGAATTTCAAGAACGGTTGTCAAACAGCCTGATGAGTGTTGTCAGAAAAGAATTATTTCTTATTCATCCATTCTGCAACTTTCTCTTCTGCTTTTTCCACACCTATGCGTGTAAGTGTTGCTGCCAGTTCTGCCAGTGTATTGGCGAGTGATGAAGTGCCATCTTGTTTTTCTTTCTCAAAAAAATGCGCAAACACCTTGCCAGCCATATTCTTTGGCCGCATGGTTTCTTTTACATCCAGCCAGTCGTAACGGATGGCTTTTTCCAGCTCCACTCTTCGCTGCTCCAGTTTTTTCTGCTGTGCTTTTAATTGTTTTATGGATCTGATCTTATTCATCATCATCTTCTTCGGTAAAAAGCTGTTGCAACATGGCATTCATAATCGGCAATTGCAGAATACGGTCTTTCAACAGCCATACCAATGCACCCAGCAACAGGTATATGCCGGCAACAATTAAAAAGCCCCACGATAAGGCTCCTGTTAATTTTGAAAAAACAAATGCCAAAGCAGTACTGGCAAAAAAAAGGAAACTGATAAAGAACATGGCTACAACAACCGACGCAATCA
>NZ_CAMLGT010000125.1 GCF_946479605.1 uncultured Lacibacter sp. | reverse complement strand
ATAAAATCCATACACACCAAACAACTTGTCTTTTTTATTCGTGTACCAGTTTTTCATGGCAGCCATTGATTCCTTCGGTGTATAAGGAAATGATGACAATGCAGCTGTGGGTGATATAACACCAAGGTCTCTGTCCATTGATGGTGCATGTCCTGCATATCCTTTAATGGAGTAGCTGGATGTTAAACCCCAGCTATCAGTTCCATAGCCTTTGTATCCCTTTGGATTATTTACACACCAGCGGTAATGAATCATGGCGTGTCCCACATTGTGTTGCCAGTAATCAGCATACTTATCTTTTAACCCCCGTGGATCAAGACCAAGATAAGAGTAATGCGCCCAGAACAACGGACCAGCCACTCCTTCTTTGTTATGGTGATTCATACTTAACGTAATACCATCATACTTTGCAGGCAGTTCATTGATCTTTCCATTCTTTGCCCATCCTTCATGATATACTTCTGCAGGCACAGAATGTGTTGGTGATGATGCCGCCAGTACATACATGATCAAACATTCGTTATAACCATCAACCGGAAAGTTCATACGCCATGCATGATTGGGGCTCCAGTGCCAGTACAATGCGTTTTTGCCATTGCGGTACCAATCGAATTCCACTTCTTTCCATAATTTATCAATACGTGCTGCCAATGTTTTTTCTGCAGCCGATCCCTGTTGAAAATATTGTCGCACACAAAGCAGCCCCTGGATCATAAACGATGTTTCCACCAGGTCGCCACCATCATCATACCGGCTGAATGGTTTTACTTTTCCTGTTTCACCATTCCACCAATGTGGCCACACTCCATGAAAACGATCTGCTGTTTCAAGAAAGGTTACGATTTTTTCCAAACGCTCTCTGCCCTGCTCCTTTGTAATAAAACCACGTTCAATACCTACCAATATTGCCATTACACCAAAGCCTGCACCACCGCTTGTTACAACATTCTTATCGTTTTGCGGATATACATTGTCGGTATGAAAACGTTCACGTGCAAGACCGCTGTTTGGTTCTGCACCATCCCAGAAATACTGAAAGGTTGCACGTTGCACATCTGTAAAAATTGCTTCATCTTCTGCTGAAGAAAACAAACCTGTTTTTATTGTTGATTTCTTTGGCTGCGAACAGGAACACAACAACAACGCAACTACACTATACACAATAACCCGCATGATCGTAATTTTTAACGTATGGAAATAAAAAAGCGCATACAGTTATAACCATAACTATATGCGCTCTTTTTAACTAATTACTTATTTGCTTTACCCAAATTATACAATGCCTTAATAAAAGCATCAGGCAAAGGAGTATTATACACTCTTATTTCATCTACAGAACCAGTCATTGCAGCAAACGTATTATCGGAACCAACCGGTGCCGAAGTTGTATTGTAGTTACCACCTATGAATACTTCACCAGGCTCATATGATTTAAAGAGATTATTACCTGTGCCCCTGCTTGGGTAGTTCCCGATCTTTACCGCATCGCCCCACAAATGGAAAAACCCTGTTGCAGCATCGTAAGTAATTACAAGATGCGTCCACTTCGTTGCTCCAATTTTCGGAGAAAGATTTTGCGCTCCAAAAGCGTTAATATTATCCTGTCTTCCGCCGCCAACAGCAGTAAACGTTGGGTGTATTCTGATATAATCTGTATTTGATGCAGGGGTTACGTTGGTTTCAAGAATAAAATCAAGACTTCCATTAAAAATACCCGGCCTGGCAAGCTGGAAAGCCATTGTTTTCTTAGAACCATTGTTGAGTATCTGTACCCACATGCTTACAGTAAAACTTTTCAGCGAGTCTGTTTTAAACGCATTGAACTGACTTGCATAATGCAAATACCCTGCATTAAGTGCCAATGCCTTACCTCTTACTCCTCCAGTTATATAAGAGTCGTTAACACTTGCGGTGGGCGTTTTTCCGCTTTTCATTTCGGCCTTGGTATCATCAAACGACCAATAGGCAACCAGGTTTTTTGGATAGACCTCATCCGAACTGCTGAAGCCATCAACCTTACCTTCATAATCTGCAGGACTTACCGATGGCAGGTTGTTGGGATTACCATCATACTTACAAGCCGTTAATGTTGCTGTAAGTAACAACGCACCTGCAATTGTTTGTTTTATTTGAACTAGTTTCATTGTTTCCATTTTAAAGATCAAACAAATTAATAACCGGGGTTTTGTGTAAGCTTACCGCCACTCAGATCGATCTGTGTTTGCGGAATAGGCAACAACACATCACGACTGTTACTGAATGCTGTTTTACCGGCAGCCTGCAACACATCCTGTGCAATACCCCAACGCACAATATCAAAGAAGCGATCATGTTCCATAGCCAGTTCAATACGACGTTCCTGGCGGATAGCTGTACGTAATGTTGCCTGGTCGGTAGTCACAACATCGGGCAATGTACCTGCAGGTGCTCCCTGTCTTGCTCTTGCACGTATGGAGTTCAGTGCATTTCTTGCAGCGGTAATGTTTGCATCGCCACCCACTTCATTCGCAGCTTCGGCATACATCAACACCACATCTGCGTAACGGAGTAACCGCACATTCATCCAGTAACCGAAACGATGACCAATGGATGCACGTAACGCCGGGTTAGTGTACACTTTGTTATTGTAACGTGGGTTAGGCAAACCGGTTGGTGTTGTTTCACCATAAATGGTTAAGCCGGGAACAGAAGCTGTGCTTGTGAACAGAATGGTTCTTGCACGACGTGGGTCATTTGCTTCATACGCTGCCACCAGCTGATCGCTTGGTGTGTTCCAGCCCCAGCCCAAATCCCATGCACCTGCACCTCTTACACCCTGTATTTGCGCATACTGTACGCCGTTATTTGTAGGAATGGCAGCAGAGGCAGTTGCCTGTACTTCAAACACACTTTCTTTGCTGTTCTCTCCATCTTCCCTGAATATTTTATCATACGGGGTAGAAAGATCGTATTGACCTGAACTGATGACAGCATTGGCAGCAGCCATTGCCTGTGCCCATTTTTGTTGTGTGAGATATACTTTCGCCAGCAATCCGTTAGCTGAACCTTTTGTTACACGTCCGGGAAACTGACTGCCCCATTGCAACGGCAAAACGGATGCAGCAAAATTTAGATCGGCTTCAATAAAAGCATAGATCTGGGCAGCACTGCTTTGCGGTACATTGTTTTGTGCTGCAGGATTGCTGAACAGTGTATCAATTAAAGGAACACGACCAAAGAAACGAACGAGGTTGAAATAAGCATAAGCACGCAGAAAACGGGCTTCGCCCAACGTTTGTTGCTTTACTTCCTCGGTTGCTACAATCGTAGTATTTGTATTTACTTCTTTAATGGTACTGTTACACCTTGTAATAAGTGCATAATTTCCCAGCCAGATAGTATTACAAAAACCGTTGCTTGCCAACACCGGAAAATTATCCATCGAACTGGCATTAGGACCACCATCAGCAGGTGTACTTCCTTTATCAGCATCATCACTACGGATACTTACAGCTGTAATAAACGACTGGCTGTGCAGATCAAAAGACCGAAGTTCATTATATGCGCCAAAAATAAACTGATCGTAAGGACCCGAACCTCCAGGATACGGGTAGTTCTCTTCATCATAACCACCCTGACGCTGTGTATCCAGAAATTTTTTGCACCCGCTTACTGACAGCAATAACACAAGTGCCATAACAGCAACTGTTGTTTTGCGGGATAGTTGAATAATCGATTTCATATCAAAAAATTTAAAGACGTTTAGAATGTTACATTAATACCAAGTGAATAAATTGCCGGTACAGGATAAGCACCATTATCGGCACCTCCACCAAGAATACTTCCGATCAATGGCTCGGGAGAATAACCTGTTACCTTACTCCATGTTTTCACGTTTTGTCCGCTCAGGTAAACACGTGCAGTTTTAATACCAACTTTTGACAACGCTTCCTGCTTAAAGGTGTAACCGATCTGTAATAAACGGATACGCAGAAAATCGCCGGGCTCCAGGTAGTAAGTACTCATCAGGAAGTTGTTACCTCTTGTGTTATCGAGTATGGGTTCAATGTTGGTAGAGCCGGGAGCGGTCCATGCATTCAACCTGTTTGCTTCATAATTAAGTACAGCAAATGTGGCAGTGCGGCGTTCAGTATAAATGCTGTGCCCTGCTGCACCTTGTGCTTCCACCAGGAAATCGAACCCTTTGTAATCAATTGAAAAGTTACCACCGTAACTGTACGGAGGGAAAGGTGTGCCAATGTAACCACGGTCATCAGGTGTTAAAAGACCATCACCATTTCTGTCTAAATAAGAAATATCACCAGGCAGTGAGTTTACAAATGACGGCTGTTTTGCCAGGTCAGCTGATGACTGGTAAATACCTGTTTGTGTATAGCCGTAGAAATGACCAATTGATTCACCAGACTTGGTGAGGTTTGTACCACCATTACCAATAATGGTAAAGTTGAAATTATTACCAATAGAGTTTACTACGTTATGATTGTAACTGAAGTTACCTGAAACAGCGTAAGCAATGTCTTTACCGATCTTATCATTCCATCCCACATTTATTTCAACACCCTTGTTTGTGATCTTACCAAGGTTTGTAAAATAGCTGCGTGTTTCATTAGGAAGTGTAACAGCAGTGAGGATGTCGGTTGTAGTGCGGTTGTAATAAGTAAATTCAGCATTCAGTCTGTTCTTCAACAATTTTATGTCAAAGCCCAGATCAAGACCACGTACTGTTTCCCAACGAAGGTTAGGATCAGGAATGTATGCAGCCTGGATGGATGAATAAACGTTTTCACCAAAAATTGCTGTTGATGCATTTTGCACACCGGGGCGCCAGAGGTTATCAGCAAAACCATTGGCATTACCGGTTAAGCCCCATGCACCTCTCAGTTTTAAGAAATCGATACCTTTTACTTTACTGAAAAAGTCTTCATCACTCACAACCCATCCTGCGCCAATGCTGCCAAATGTACCCCAACGGTTCTTCGGTGCAAACTTGGAACTTCCATCACGGCGTATCGTTGCATTAATGAGGTATTTGCCTTCGTAATTATAACCCACACGTGCAAAGCCACCGGCAATGGCGCTTTCGCCACCACCGCCACCATTTGATATGGGGTTGTTTACATTAATGATACCGAGGTACCAGAAATCAGGATTATCAGGCACATTTACCAGTGTATCTCTTCTTGTACCATTTACAAATGAACTGCGGCTGTAGATAGTTGTAAAACCCGCCACGGCATTAATGTTATGACCGTTAGCAAATTTTTTATCGTAGCTGAGTGTATGATCCTGTTGAAATCTTCTTGATTCAGATTGCTCCTGGCTTACGCTGGTACGAACTGAGTTATCATACGTTGTGGTTGTAGGTGCAGTACCTTCCCCAAGATTAATGAATGTAAAAGGAAGACGTGTATAGCTTCTGCTGTTAGCAAAACCAAGATCGGTATACACGATCGATTTCCAGGTAAAGCTTTTCAGAAACTTCACTTCGGCAAACAAACTACCAATTGCACGGAAGCCCTGTTGAATGCTGTTGCGGTGATTCCTGTTCAATGCAGCAATGGGGTTGCCCACCTGTGCACGCTGGAACGAAGGCATACTGTAGTACGTGTCAGCATCAGCTTGTATGGGCACAATAGGTGCTGCCCACAATGCATTGGTGATAGAAGCACCCGGAGGAGTGTTCCTGTAATGATAGCCAGAGATATCGCCACCTACCTTAATGTTCTTTGTAATGCGTATCTCTTCATTTAAGCGAACAAGATAACGCTCAAAGCGGTTGTACTTGAGTACACCTTCCTGGTTGGTATAACCAATGTTGAGGTATGTGGTTGTTTTATCGCTGCTGTTTGACACACTCAGGTTATGTTGTGTAATGATTGCATCCTGCAATACCAGGTCCTGCCAGTTTGTATTGGCCGTATAGTTTGTATAATCAAACGGTGCAGCATTCAGGTTTGCCAGCTGTGCAGTATAAAGTTTTTTGAAACCGGCTGCATCAGTAATATTGATCCTGTCCTGCACGGTTTGTACACCCACGGAGCTTTGCAGATTGATACGTGTTTGACCACGGGCTGCTTTTTTTAATGTTACAGCAATTACACCATTGGCACCACGCAAACCATAAATAGCAATAGAAGAAGGGTCACGCAGGATGTCGATACTTTCAATATCGGCAGGATTTAAGAAATCTATATTATCATGCAACACACCATCTACCACATACACCGGGCTTGCACTATTGGTACTGTTTACACCACGTATGCGCACCACAGGGCTTGAACCTGCAAGACCTGAATTGGAAATGGTAAGACCGGGCACTTTACCCTGCAATGAACCAATAGGGTTTGTATTTGGCATACGTGCCAGTTCATTTCCTTTAACAGATGAAACAGAACCTGTAAGATCACGCTTGCGTTGTGTACCATAACCCACTACCACAACTTCGTTCATACTTTGTGTAGCTGGTTGCAGTGTTACATTAATAACAGAACGGCCGCTTACTTTTTCTTCAATTGGCGTATAACCAACCGAACTGAACACAAGTGTGGCATCATCGGGTACGCTTAATGAATAGCTGCCTTCTGCATTGGTGGTTGTACCAACCGAACTGTTTTTAATGGTAACTGATACACCTGGTAATGCTTCGCCGGTGGCGGCAATTACTTTACCACTCACCTGAATATCGTTGACAGCAGTTTCGGTGGCCGATTCCTTCAGCACCACCAGTTTGGTACTCATTACCTGGTACGTAATACCTGTATTACCAAGTATAATGGCCATTACCTGGTTAATATCAGCATCCTGTACATCAAGGCTTACTCTTGGTTTTCCTTTTACCAGTCCTTCATCAAAAAGAAAGCGGTAATCGCTTGATTTTTCAATTGCCTGGAATATTTTTTTCAGCTCCACTGTTTTCATGTTCAGGGTTATTCTGTCCTGCGAATAACTGTGGGCCGATACATGCAAACAGGCAACCGTTAATAATAGCATCGTTAGTTTCATAATCAATAACAGCTTTAATGACGGCAGTCCCCTTTTAAAAACGGAACCCGCTCCAATTTTTTTCATAATTTTCAATTGAAAGGTGAACAATAGTCTTCCGCCCGGGAGACGGTTTCAATCTTTTACCGGCGGGGTTCTGTTGCAGCAGAGCTCCGCCTTTTTTCTATTGCTTGTTTAAGATGTGTTATGGCAAAGCAGCATGTTGTGAGAGTTATGGGTTTATGATAATAGAATCGTTCAGCCGTTTATAACGGAACCTTCCGGTTGCACTCAGCGCCTCCATCGCCTGGTCTAAATTCTCATTTACAAATGATCCTGATATCCGTTTATGGAGTAACCTGTCTGACTTGATTTCGATCTTTACATTGTACCAGCGCTCCATGCGTAACGCAATTTCCTGCAGTGGTTCATCATCAAACACCAACCTGTTTTGCACCCATTGTATTTCATTAATGGTACTGTCGATACGGTTTGGTTTCAGCTGATTGATAAGCACTGCATGCTCAGGCTTCAATGTGTTACCCTTGCCCTGTATAAACGGTGCAGAGTTATTATCAACAATCAGCTTTTCATTTGGTTTGAGGATGATCTTATCGTTTTCCCTGTTTTTGATGGTTACTTCCACCAACCCTTGTATTAAACTGGTTTCCGTGGTGGCATCGTTGGGGTAAGCTTTTACATTAAAGACGGTGCCCAGCACTTTTACATCAATATTTGATGTGTGTATGATGAATGGCTTCTCTTTATTCTTCACCACATCAAAAAACGCTTCGCCGCTGAGCGTTACATTCCGTTCGCTGATGCCGTAGTTCTCATCATAATTGATCTTGCTGCCTGCATTCAGCCAAACTATTGACCCGTCCGGCAGGTTTATTTTGGTACGTGAACCATGATTGGTACTTACCTCGTTCTGCTGCTTTTTTACGTTTGCCGTTGTTGTATTACCCTGCCGGAACAAAGGGGTCAATAAAAAAAATATGCCGGCCAGTGATGCTGCCACTGCCGCTGCTATATACCATTTGCGTTTTGAATGAATGTGTTTAACCGGTTGCAGTTCTTCAGCTGTATAAGCATACAACACATTATCTCTGAAATCAACACCCAGCTCTTTCATACGCTGCACATGCAGCAGGTATGCATCTTCTTCATCGGCTGTATCAACTGCTGCCGGTGCCACCCACATATCACGCAGGTTCTGGGTGGCATATTGCCACTCAGGGTGCTGCTGTAATAAAAATTCCAGTTCGGCCAGCTCCTTTTCACTGGCTTCGCCTGCAATTTTTTTCGACAGTAATATCCAAAACTGTTCCTGGCTCATACGGGGTGGTTACATTAATAGAACAACCGTTTTTGCAGTTACCCCTAAGCCTGCTGAAATTATTTTTTTACCGTTCTTGCTTTTTCAGCAGCTGGTAATTGCAACTGCATACACTGGGCAATGCGCCTGATGGCTATGGCCATTTGCGCTTCCACCGTTTTAATGGAGATATTGAGTAACTCTGCCACTTCCCTGTAGCGGAGCCCGTCTTCTTTAATGAGAATAAAAATGAGGCGGCAACGGGCAGGCAGGTCATCCACTGCTTTGCGGATACGCAGCATGGTTTCCTGCGAGATCATCAGTTGCTCGGGGTTAAACGATACACTGTTGAGCGGCACCAGCCATTGGGCAGCATCGGCTGCATCCTGCCGTTTTTGTTTGGCCAGCACGTTAAATGACCGGTTCTTAACCGCTGCATACATATATAACAAAGGCGATTCAATGGAGGCAAGCTCCTGCCGCTTCTGCCACACATTCATAAATACATCCGATACTACTTCCTCCGCATCATCAGCAGACTTTAAAATACCATAAGCAAAACGTAAAAGTGGTTTGTGGAGTTGAATGAACAGGCGGCGGTATGCTGTTTGATCATTATTCAAAGCAACCTCTTGTAAAAGCGCCTGTATGTTTTCTTTGTCATTCATCACAGCCAGAAAGCGTACATAAAATTATAACCTTTGTATTGTCAAATGCAAGCAATGCAAAAAATAATTTTATTACTGCTGTCTATAACACAATCGTATCTGTTATAATCTTGTTTTCAGCACAGGTACCAGTTCATTCTTCCAACTGGTAAAATCGCCTGCAAGAATATGTTTGCGTGCTTCTTTCACCAGCCATAAATAAAATGCAAGATTATGCACACTTGCCAGCGTTAAGCCGGTAATTTCTTTTGCTTTGATGAGATGACGCAGGTAAGCTTTGCTGTAATAATTACTGATGTGGCAATCGATACCTTCATCCAATGGCGAAAAATCTTTTTCCCATTTTTTATTATCAATGTTGATGACACCTTTACTGGTGAAGAGCATGGCATTCCGTCCGTTGCGGGTGGGCATTACACAATCAAACATATCTACACCCAATGCAATACATTCTAAAATATTCCACGGTGTACCCACACCCATGAGGTAACGTGGTCTTTGCGTGGGTAATTCATCACAACAGAGTTCAGTAAATTCATACATCATCTCTTCCGGCTCGCCCACACTTAAGCCGCCAATGGCACAACCGGTGAGATTTGTATTGGCCACAAACTGCGAAGAAGCCTTACGCAGATCTTTATAGGTACTGCCTTGTATAATCGGAAACAGGTTTTGTGTATAGCCGTATTTATCAGGTGTGTTGGAGAAATGTTTAATGCAGCGATCGAGCCAGCGATGTGTTAACTCCATGCTCTTTTGTGCATATTTATAATCGCTGGGGTATGGCGGGCATTCATCAAAAGCCATCACACTATCGGCACCAATGCTGCGCTGTACATCCATTACATTTTCCGGTGTAAACAAATGCTTGCTGCCATCAATATGGCTTTGAAACACTACGCCTTCTTCTTTGATCTTACGGTTACCTGCAAGCGAAAAAACCTGGTAGCCGCCACTATCGGTTAAAATAGGTTTATCCCATCCGTTGAATTTGTGCAAACCACCTGCTGCTTCCAGCACTTCTGTACCGGGACGCAGATACAGGTGATACGTATTACCAAGGATGATCTCGGCTTTTACTTCGCTCTTCAACTGCTCCACTGTAAGCGACTTTACACTGCCCACTGTACCCACCGGCATAAAAATGGGTGTTTGAATTTTTCCATGATCCGTTGTGATCTCCCCTGCCCTTGCTTTTGACTGTGTATCGGTATGTTGTAACTGAAACTGTAATGCGGCCATAACGGCAAAGATAGGAAGAGGAGGTTTGTTTGCCACAAAGGCACGAAGGCGGAAAGATGAAACAGAGCTGCTGATGACGCTGATGGAAAAGATGAACGCTGATGGGTTGCCGGGGATTTTTAGTGAATAGTATGTTTAATACACAGGTGCGGACAGTATGCAGCTTCGGCACAGGAAGCCAAACACCAAACCCTCGCCTCATTCCTTCGCCAGATTCCCGATTATGAATGCTTATATACTTGGAATAGTTAGGGATGTTATGTGCCGTACTTCTTCTTGTTACCTATTTTAAACAATATTGAACTACTACATTGATAAAGAACATTTTTATAGATGTCCTTATTTTGATGAATTATTCAATTTTCAAACTGTCAACGGATACCTTTGGTGCGACATCCCAAAAGGCAGAAACGTTTACAATCTTCCAGCCATCTGATTCCTTTTCCAGTATTCGTGTCTCTTGACTCACCCTGTAAAATTTCTTTTCCTTATCTGCATTATATTGCTTCTGTAAGCTCCCCCAAATTTCGGCCACTTAAAAGTATAATTTTCTTTTTAGTTTAACATGAATACGGATT
>NZ_CAMLGT010000124.1 GCF_946479605.1 uncultured Lacibacter sp. | reverse complement strand
GTTACATCGGCATGCATGGGACATGTGTATGTTTTTGCCACTTCTGTTTTTGTTTTTTCTTTCGATTTAACCAGATTCATACCGCATTTGCTGCATTTGCCGGGTTTGTCGCTTGTAACATCAGCATGCATAGGACAGTTGTAAGCTTTTGTTACTTCTGTTTTCATTTGTTCTTTTTTTGATTTGGTTAAATCCATACCGCATTTGCTGCACTTTCCGGGTTTATTGCTGCTAACATCGGGGTGCATGGGGCAGGTATAAACCTGTGTTTGTTTGCTGTTATCTTTTTTACCTGGTTTGTTTTGTGCAGAAGCTGAGAATAAAAGGATGGAGAATACTGCCATCAACAGTACGTTCAATGTTTTCATTTTTTCAATTTAAAAGTGAAGAATAAATGATTGGGCATGTAGAAATGCCGACAGCCCGGCATAGGTATGCCCGGCTATAACAAAAAGCTGATCTTAAATGCGGAAAGTACAGTTACGGATGTAGAGCGAAGTAGCATCCGTTAGGGGAGGTGCATTACTGCGTGGATTTTCTTCTGTTTCAGAAGTTACATAGGGGAGTGTGTAAACAACAGATGATAATGGAACAGCAGTTGCTATTAATTGCATTACCTGGAATGATTCTGCAACTTTCTGGTCTTTTTCCAGCTTTATCTGTTTCTGCTCATCTTTACAGCAGTCGTTATCCCCTTTGCCGTTTTTCTCCATGCCGCAGTTGTCGCAGGCATTCGATTCATCATGACCAATACTCAGGTTTACCAGTTCGCCCATACAGTAATGCAACTGCACGGTAGCTCCGCTGGCGGTGCCGATGTAAAGAATGGATAATATGGCGATGATGAACTTTTTCATCTGAATGTGAAACCGAAATTACAATTTATCTGTACAAATCAAAACAGTGTAGCAAAATTAAAACAACGGGTGCTGCAAAAGCATAACCAAACTCATGATTATCATCAGTCCGTCTTCAATAATAGTAATGGTGCTCATGGGCAGGTTGAAAACGGCTCCAAGACAAGCACAACGGATTTTTCGTTTGTTGAGTACACTTTGCAAAACGCCGACGATGCTTACACTCATTACAACCAACGTAACAATATTTGTAATAAGAGGGTTGAAGTTGACAGCATAAGCAATGCCCAATCCGAGTTCTACAAACGCATAGATATAGCCCCAGCTGCGGAAACGTTTGGCAACAATATCATACATCGAATAACTGTCGGCAAAGCCCTGCAGGTCAAGCATTTTAAAGAACGAAAAGATGAGGAAGAAACCACTCATGAACACCCGCATAAACTGCATGTTGTTGAAGTTTCCGTTGTTAAAAGAAAGAAGTAGGCTTAATCCTGTGATGTAACCAAAAACCAGGAGAATGGGCTTGTACGTGGCCAGCCAGCCTTTTGCCTGTTCTGCTGTTTCGTTATGATGAGGAGCTGCTATCTGGTATTTACTTTCGCTGCCACCTAACGCAGATTGAAAACTGCTGAGCGAAATATGTTTCTGCATTTCAATGATAGCAGTATTGCTGTCTTTCGAAACTTCAACGGATAAAACATCAGGAACAGAAAGCAGCTTGCTTTTTACTTTTGCTTCGCAGCTGCTGCAGGTCATGCCGGTAAGTTGGTAATTGTGTGTCATAGCAATTTTATTTAACACAAAGCTACCAGTATGGGCTGCCTGTACTGTTATACAATTATGGAAACGATTTATATTATTTACAACTCCTCAATGTTTCTGCGCTTGTTTTCTTTGAGCGACTTAAAGAAAGTGGGGGTTAGGCCGGTTTGTTTTTTAAACTGGCTTGATAGATGCGCCACGCTGCTGTAACCAAGTTCAACTGCTATTTGTGAGAGTGACAGTTCATCGTATAACAGCAGTTCTTTTACTTTTTCTATTTTCTGTGCGATGTAATATTTTTCGATGGTGGTTCCTTCCACTTCGGAAAAAAGATTGCTGAGGTAACTGTAGTCGTGATGAAGTTTGGCTGAAAGATGATCAGATAGGTTTTCAGTCAACTCTTCGTTGTTGTGATGTACCAGCTCGATAATGATGGTTTTGATCTTATCGATGATTTTACTTTTTTTATCGTCGATCAATTCGAAGCCGAGTTGCCTGATGTTGCTGCTGAACTGTTGAAGTTGTTTTGTTGTTGGTTCTTTTTTCAGCTCTACTTCGCCCAACTCTACATGCAGCGGTACAATACCTGCTTTTTCAAGCTCAGAAGTAACCACCATTTTGCAGCGGCTGCAAACCATATTGCGGATGTATAATTTCATCTGTTATGCAGTTACAACTGTTACATTCAGTTCAGGGCGGCCAAATAAGAAAGCCGACATGTCATCATTCATATCAAAACCTTTTTCTATCGTTCTTATGCTGATCTTCCAGTTATCTTTTGGTTCGTATAAATTAAACTTGAGATTGATCTTTCCCGGGTTCTTTTTGATATTTTTTTCAAAGAAATCAACAATTTCTTCGGTAAGGAAACGTGGTTCAATATCAACAATCAGCTGTTTGGTCATAGTGCGTTTTACTGTTTCCAGCAACAGCACCTGGTTGATCTTGAATTCGAAATCATCACTCTTGTTCCAGCGTGTTTTAAATACACCCGTAATAAACACCACAGCGCCCGGTGTAAAATGATCTTTAAACTTTACAAAGTCTTCGCCAAACAATGCAAACTCGGTGTTGCCGGTATAATCTTCAATCATGGCAATACCAAACTGCTTTCCTGTTTTGGTTACACGTTGCTGGTGGCTGGTTACTAAGCCTGCTAATCGGAATGTCTGGAACGGATTTGCATGCAGCAGAATCGCTTCTTTAAACTCATTAAAGTCGGCAATGCTGGTGATTTTGTAATGCTGCAATTCAAATTTAAAATGATCGAGCGGGTGACCACTGATGAAGATACCGGTGATCTCTTTTTCATGATCGAGCTTTTCGGTTAAGGTCCATTCTTCACAGTTTACAATCTTCGGCGTGGGAATTTCCATCATCATACTTTCGCCAAATAACGTGTTAGTATTACTTTGCACATTGGCCTGGAAACGGTTACCGAATGCAACAATGCGTTCCAGCGTATTCACCGTATCGCCCGGCATTACATGAAAATATTGTGCACGATGATATTCTTTAAAACAATCAAACGCACCGCCGTACACCAAACACTCCAGCGATTTTTTATTCACCGTACGTTGGTTTACACGTTTAATAAAATCAAACACATCTTTATACGGTCCTTTCTTTTCACGTTCTTCAATAATACTTTCAATAGCGGCTTCACCTACACCTTTCAAACCACCTAAGCCAAAACGGATTTCGCCTGCTTTGTTTACAGCAAAACCATTTTTCGATTCGTTGATATCCGGACCAAGTACTTTAATGCCCATGCGTTTACACTCTTCCATAAAGAAGGTGATCTTTTCAATAGCACCGGCGTTGTTTAACACCGCACTCATATATTCTCCCGGGTAGTGTGCTTTTAAATAGGCTGTTTGATACGCCACAAACGCATAACAGGTAGAGTGCGATTTGTTGAAGGCGTATTGTGCAAACGCTTCCCAGTCGGTCCATATTTTTTCAAGTTTGTCTGCAGGATGTCCTTTAGCAGAAGCACCTTCCACAAACTGTTTTTTCATTTTATCCAGTACGGCCTTTTGCTTTTTACCCATCGCCTTCCGCAATACGTCGGCATCACCTTTACTAAAGCCGCCAATCTTTTGCGAAAGCAACATCACCTGTTCTTGATAAACAGTAATACCATAGGTGTCGGCAAGATATTCTTCCATCTCCGGCAAATCGTAACTGATGGCTTCTTTCCCATGCTTCCGGTCGATAAAGTTGGGGATGTAGGCAATTGGACCTGGGCGGTACAAGGCGTTCATGGCAATGAGATCGCTGAACTGATCGGGTTTCAGTTCACGCAAATATTTCTGCATACCCGGACTTTCAAACTGGAACGTACCAATGGTAGAACCTTGTTGATAGAGATGAAATGTTTTTTCATCGTCCAATGGTATGTTGTCAATTTCTATTTCTACACCATGATTTTCTTTGATCATCTGCAGCGCATTCTTAATGATGCTGAGTGTTTTTAAACCCAGGAAGTCCATTTTAATTACGCCTGCTTCTTCAATAACACTTCCTTCAATTTGTGTTAACCATAACTCCGATTCTTTTGATGTACAAACAGGAATCAGATCGGTAAGATCTCTTGGTGCAATGATAATGCCTGCCGCATGGATACCGGTGTTACGAACAGAACCTTCCAGAATTTCTGCTTCGTGTAAAATTTTTGCAGGAAGATCATCGCCATCATACACCTGTCGTATCTTCTTTACTAATTCCAATTCATCGGGACCTAATGCTTCTTTTTCCGTTAAACTTTTTTCGCCGGTTAATGGTGCATGTAATACACGCTTTAACGAAACACCCGGACGTTCAGGCACCAGCTTCGATAAGGCACGGCTTTCTGCCAACGGCAAATCCATTACACGTGCCACATCGGCAATACTGCTCTTGGCGGCCATTGTGCCATAGGTGATGATCTGTGCCACCTGCGCCTTACCATATTTATCCACTACATAGTCAATTACTTTTTGCCGGCCTTCATCATCAAAGTCGGTATCAATATCCGGCATCGATTTACGATCGGGGTTGAGGAAACGCTCAAACAGTAAATTGTATTTAATGGGATCGATATTGGTAATGCCAATACAATAAGCCACCACACTACCAGCTGCTGAACCACGACCGGGCCCAACGAATACACCCATATCTCTGCCCGCTTTAATAAAGTCGCTTACAATTAAGAAGTAACCTGCAAAACCCATTGTTTTAATGGTGAACAATTCAAAGTCGATGCGTTCACGGGTGGTTTCTTCAATTTCGCTGTAACGTTCCTTGGCACCGATGTAAGTAAGGTGTTTTAAATATTCCCATTGGTTGAGGTTGGCATCGTCGTGTATCTGAAATTCCTTTGGTATAGGAAAGGCAGGAAGAAGAATATCTTTCTTCAGGTTCAGTACTTCAATCTTGTCAACAATTTCATTGGTATTGTCGATGGCTTCCGGCACATCGGCAAATACCTTTTTCATTTCAGCCGTACTCTTAAAATAAAACTGATCGTTCGGAAATGCAAAGCGTTTGTTCTTCACATTCACATCATCATCACTAAACTCACGCAGGGCAGGGGTGCTTTGTTTTTCGCCGGTGTTGATGCAGAGTAAAATATCATGCGCATTAAAATCGGTTTGATCCACATAATGCGAATCGTTACTGGCTATTACTTTTACATTGTACTTTTTGGCAAACTTCAGCAACACTGCATTTACTTTATCCTGCTCGGCCATGCCATGCCGTTGAATCTCCACATAATAATCCTGCTGGAAAATATTGAGCCACCATTTGAACTCGTTCTCGGCATCTTCTTCACTTTTATTCAGGATCATTTGCGGTACCATGGCGCCAAGACAGCAGGTAGTAGCAATCAATCCTTCGTGGTATTTATGAATGAGTTCTTTGTCAATGCGTGGATACTTGCTGTACATCCCTTCAATAAAACCAAGAGATGTCAGCTTCACTAAGTTTTTGTAACCCTGCTCGTTCTTTGCCAGCAATACCTGGTGAAAACGGTTATCCCGTTGTTCTTTACTAAACTGCTTTACATGCCTGTTCTCTACCAGATAAAATTCGCAGCCAACAACAGGCTTCACCTTTAGTGAGCCATCTTCGTTTTTGTGCTTATACGCTTCGGCGACAAACTGAAACGCACCAAACATGTTTCCATGGTCGGTAATGGCCAGAGCCGGCATTTCGTCTTTAATGGCTTTATTGTATAACGAACCGATGGAGGCAGCCCCATCGAGTAATGAATATTGTGTGTGAACGTGTAAATGGGAAAATTTGCTCATAGTCAGGCGTCAAATTTCGTTGTTCTCATTCGAAAAAAGGGCAACAAGAAATCCACAAAATGAGCGTTTTATAAAAAAGTTCGGGTGAAAATTTGTCAGCAATTGTGCGGAGGCTATCTTTAAACCATAGACGATTTGGCTCGTTTCTTGCTAAAAAGAGGCAGCGTCGCTACTTTTGCGCCGTTGAAAATTCAATACCAATATGATTAGACATTTGCTTACATATCTGTCTGCCATACTACTGCTCACGAGTTGCAGTACGGTAAAGAACATGTTTCAGCCAAGGCCGGTTGCAGAATCAAGTGCGCCTGTATCAGAAACGGTAGAGGTTAAGACAGAAAACAAACGTGCACGCATCGGCTCCTCAAGTAAGGTTGATCATAACACCGCTTTTCAAACAAAAAACATTTCCGATTACACTTCAACGCTTGAATTGTTTTCGTTGCAACAATTCAAGTATGCTATTCGACTGGATGTGCCTGTTGAACAATTGCAAAACAAATCGCTTTATTCTTTAATAGATAATTGGTGGGGTACACCTTATCGTTTAGGGGGCACCACACAACATGGAATTGATTGCTCTGCTTTTGTGCAAACACTCATGCTGGGTGTTTTTTCCATGCAGTTGCCACGTACAGCAAGAGAACAAAAACAACAGGCGGCATGGATACCAACCAGCGATCTGCGTGAAGGCGACCTCGTATTTTTTAATACAAGAGGCGGTGTGTCGCATGTGGGCGTGTATCTTCATAATAACAAATTTGTACATGCATCTACCTCCGGAGGTGTGATGATCAGTGATTTGAGTGAAACTTACTGGAGTCGCAAATTTCTGGGCGCAGGACGGGTAATCAGTTCGCTTCCACTTCCATAACCATTATCTTTGTAAGGAATTTGGCTTCAATTAAGTTGAAGCCTTTTTTATTTTATGTTGACAAAGCGCATTATTCCCTGTTTAGATATTAAAGATGGCCGCACAGTGAAGGGCACCAATTTTGTTGATCTGCGTGATGCAGGCGACCCCGTAGAGTTGGGTGCGTTGTATGCACAGCAAGGTGCCGATGAACTGGTGTTCCTCGATATTACAGCCACTGTAGAAAAACGCAAAACCTTAAGCGAACTGGTAAAACGTATTGCCCGCCATGTAAACATTCCGTTTACAGTTGGTGGAGGCATTAGTACGGTAGAAGATATGAGCGTGCTGCTCAACTCCGGTGCCGATAAAGTGAGTGTAAATACAGCTGCATTTAAAAATCCCCAACTCATCAACGATATTGCATTGGCCGCAGGCAGCCAGTGTTGCGTATTGGCGATTGATACCAAAAAAGAAGAGGATGGGGAATGGTATGTGTACCTCAATGGAGGACGTACCAAAACTGAGATAAAATGTGTGGACTGGGCCAAACAGGGTGTAGAATTGGGTGCCGGAGAAATATTACTTACCAGCATGAACAACGATGGAACCAAAGCAGGTTTTGCATTGGATATCACCAAACGTTTAGCGCAGGACTTGCCGATACCTGTCATTGCCAGCGGTGGTGCAGGTACCATGCAGCATTTTGCCGATGTGTTTGAACTGGCTTATGCCGATGCAGGTTTGGCAGCCAGTATTTTTCATTTCAAGGAAATTGAAATTGCAGATTTGAAGGCGTATCTGCAACAACGGGGAGTTGCTGTAAGGATTTAACTTTGCAACCAACAACGAACTTTTAACGTAATTAAACAATAGACATTGAAACCTCAATTCAGCAAATACCACGACGGACTGTTACCAGCCATCATCCAGGATTATAAAACCAGCAAAGTGTTAATGCTTGGTTTTATGAACGAAGATGCGTTTAAGAAAACAGAAGAAGAAGGGAAGGTGACGTTTTACAGCCGCAGCAAACAACGCTTGTGGACAAAGGGCGAAGAAAGCGGTAACTTTTTAATGGTAAAACAGGTATTGCTCGATTGCGACCAGGATACATTGCTCATTAAAGCTGAACCGCAGGGACCAACCTGCCATACCGGTGCTGATACCTGCTGGAGCGAAAAAAATCATAGCGATGATTTTTTAATGTATCTCGAAGAGATCATTGAACTGCGCCGCAAGAGTACTGATGGAAAGAGTTATGTAAAGAGTTTGTTCGATAAAGGCATCAACAAAATTGCGCAGAAAGTAGGAGAGGAAGCCACAGAAATTGTAATTGAAGCAAAGGATAATAACGAGGAATTATTTCTTGGCGAAGCGGCCGACCTCATGTTCCACTTTATCGTTTTATTAAGGGCAAAGAATGTTTCTTTGCAGGATGTGATCTATGTGCTGAAAGAACGCCATGCACACAAAGGATAAGCTATGAAGTATTTAGTAACGATATGTTTTTTGATGATAGCTGTGTTGCAGCTGGCAGCACAGAAACCGTTTGTAGTAAAAGGCACCATTAAGGGGGCAAAAGACAATACAAAGGTGAGCATCCGTATGGACGGGCAGGACGAAGCATTGGCCGAAGCTGCCATCAGGAACGGTAAGTTTGAGTTGAAAGGCAATATGACCGAAACTGCTTTGTATGTTTTGAGTGTGGAAGGTGGCAAACAAAACCTGGGCATTTTTCTTGACCCATCTATTGTAACAATAACTGCACATGCAGACTCTTTGCAATCGGCAGTTGTAAACGGTTCAAAAAGCAATTATGAGTTTGTGCGTTTCCGCCAGGAATTTGATCCCTATTTCATGAAGCTTGAAGTGCTGGGTAAACAGTTGCAGAATCCTTTGCTGGCAGGTAAACAGGATTCGGTGTATAGCCTGGTGCGTGATCTTGTTACAGAGATCAACAGCAAAGCAAATACGTACATCAATAAAAATAATGAGTCGCCTGTAACGCCATTGTTATTGTATGTTGTGTACAGTGTGTTTCAACAGGCCGATGTACTTGACTCGAACTATGCAAAGCTTACTGTTGATGCACAGCAGAGTTATTACGGGCGAATGGTGGGCAACATAGTAAAAGACAATAAAATTGGTGCTGTTGGTACAGATGCCATTGATTTTACACAGGCTGACACTTCAGGTAATCCTGTATCATTACAATCGTTCCGTGGCAAGTATGTGCTTGTTGATTTCTGGGCAAGCTGGTGCGGCCCATGCCGGATGGAAAATCCGAATTTAGTGGCTGCCTACAATAAATTTAAAGCAAAGAATTTTACTGTGCTGGGCGTATCGCTTGATCGTGATCGTGGTAAATGGCTGGAAGCTATTGCTGTGGATGGCTTAACATGGACACATGTGAGCGATCTTAAATTCTGGAGCAATGAAGCAGCACGTATCTATCGTATCACATCTATTCCGCAAAACCTGCTGATTGCTCCTGATGGAAAGATCATTGGCAAAAACCTTCGGGGCGAAGAATTACAAATGCGCCTCGACGAATTATTCAAATAAATTTCATGAAGAAGAATACAATCTTGTTGTGCCTGCTGTTTGCAATGGCATCAGTAGTTGCGCAGAGTAAGAAGTTTACCATTACCGGATCGTTACCTGCTTACACAAAAAAATACACTGTATTGCTCAGCTGGAATAATGGCAATGAGGCAGAAGAAGCGAAACTGGTTGCTGGAAAATTTACGATTACTGGAGAAGTAAGCGGACCAATGATGGCAACATTGAGCATGGAAGAGTCGAATCCTGTTTCCGGTAAAAAGTTTGATATGGCGGAATACCGCAAAAACAATCTTACGCTTTTCCTTGATGAAGGAACCATTACCATTACGTCAAAATCAGGATTGAACGAAGCTGAAGTAAAAGGTTCGGCTATCGTGAATGATTATTACAAATACCAGCAGCAGACAAAAAGCTTAACCGAACTGGAGAATAAGATCGGCGATCTGTATTACAGTTACGGACAGGCAAAAAACATGGAAGCAACAAATACGTTGATGGAGATGTTTAACCTGCACCAAACGCTGGTGCATACAGAGCAGCTGAAATTTGTAAAAAATAATCCAACATCACCTGTTGCATTGTACATGGTGGAACAGGCCCTTGGTATGGATATGGATGCAGCGAAAGCCGGGCCTATGTTCTTATTGCTGAGCGAACAGTTGCGAATATCAGCAAAAGGAAAAGAATTGGAGGAGATGATTGAAGTTGGTAAGAAATCGATGATTGGTGTGACTGCTCCCGATTTTTCGCAGCCCGATGCAGAGGGAAAGATGATCAGTCTTTCCTCTTTCAAAGGAAAGTATGTATTGATTGATTTTTGGGCAAGCTGGTGTGGACCTTGCCGTGCAGAAAGTCCGAACCTGGTGAAAGCATACGAGCGGTTCAAGAATAAGAATTTTGAAATCTTCGGTGTGTCGCTCGATCAGACAAAAGAAAAATGGTTAAAAGCAATTAAGGACGACAAATACAGTTGGCCGCAAGCGGGTGATATGAAAGGTTGGGAAAATGAAGCCGCACGGCAGTTTGGCATCATGGGTATTCCGTTCAATATGATCGTAGATCCAAATGGTGTAGTTGTTGCAAGAAACTTAAGAGGTGAAGCGTTGGAGAAGAAGCTGGAAGAAATATTGAAGTAGTAAAGCACGTAAGGAACAAGGTTTAAGAAAACCAAGGTACAAGGAAGAAAATCTAAATAAGAAAGGCCGATGATCGTAAATGATCATCGGCCTTTCTTGTGCCTTTATTTCTTGAACTTTGCGCCTTGTAAATTTTATTTCTTTGCTTCAACAGTTGACTTCGGATCGAAGAATGCTTTGCTGTAATTCGCACCCCACATATCGTAACGCTTGAACTGAACGAGTAAACGTTTTTCAAAATCAGCTGCGTTGCGTTTGTCTTTAGCTGTCCACAACACTTCACTTAACGCTGCCATACGGGGGAAGATCATGTACTCCACTTTGCTGGTATTATTCATGTATTCCGTCCAAACGTTGGCCTGCGCACCACGTACATACTTCCACTGGC
>NZ_CAMLGT010000123.1 GCF_946479605.1 uncultured Lacibacter sp. | reverse complement strand
GCATGCGGTACAATATGATTGGGAACCCTGTTGTAAAGTGTGTTGCGTACTTTTTCTGCAAACAGAATGCGGTCTACTCCGGCATCATATATACCTGTTGCTTTTAAAATAAGCAAAAAAGCACCCAGCATTACGATGATTGAAAGTGCTGCTGCAATTGTCCGGTTGATTCCTTTTTTACGGTAAAGAAGAAATGAAATGCTACAGAGAAGAAAAGCAACAGCAGACATTGGATTCATGGCCACCATAACAGGGGATACCTGCTTCAGGTAACTTACGTTTGCTGACCATCCCAATAATACTAAAACAGCAATTACAATCACTATAACTGCTGCTGTTCTTGCAAGGTAAAATATGATCCGGTTCAAGGAATGGATTTAGTTTTGTTGGGTGAAAGGACCGGGCAATATTAACGAGATTTCTACTATTTGGCAGAAATTTATTCCTTGGTTGAAAAGGACATCCTTCAGTGCAGGTAGTTCATTACTATAAGCAATAGCTCAATAGTTGAAAAGTTATTAAGAAAAACAAATACTACTAAAACAAAAAGAGTGGGTTTATTTCACATCCTTCCACCACTGACGAAAAGTTTGTGTTGTGTCTTTTAACCGTACAGGTTCTCCAATAATTGGTGTGATCAAAGGAATATTCAGTTCTTTATTTAATTCGGAGATGGTTCTTAACGGTTCATCCCATGAATGATTTGCCAAAGCAAACTTTGATGAATGAACAGGAAATAAACGCTTGGCCTGCAGGTCCTGTGCCGCCTGCAACACTTCGTTTGGCAGAGTATGAATAGCATGCCATGCTTCATTGTATTGTCCGTTTTCAAGAATGGCCAGGTCTACAGCACCGTATTTTTCAGCAATGCTTTTAAAGTGTTTATCATAGCCACTGTCGCCACCCATAAATATCCTGAGCGATGGTGTTTGTAAAATATAGGAACACCACAAGGTATTGTTCCTGGTAAAGCTTCTTCCGGAAAAATGACGGGCTGGAGTAACGGTGACATTAAAGTGATTGTCTAACTGTATCGCATCGTGCCAGTCTTTTTCAATGATGATGGATGTATCAAAACCCCAGAACTCAAGATGTGATCCCACTCCCAGCGGGCAAATCACTTTTCCAACTTTTGCTTTCAGCTTCAGTATGGTTTCATGATCAAGGTGGTCATAGTGGTCGTGTGTAATAAAGAGATAATCAATGGCCGGCAAATCATCAACCGTGTACATCTCTGATCCGCTGAATGATTTGTTGGTTCCCGGCACAGGCGATGCATTACCACTTAATACGGGGTCAACCAAAATACGTTTACCATCAATTTGTATAAAGTAAGAGGAATGGCCAAACCATACCATCATATCTTCTTCATTATTGAGCGATAACAGATCTGTTTTAACATGCGGAATACTGTCTAACGGAATACGTGTCGGGTTCTTTTTGAAAAAGTAGGCGAACATCACGCCCGACATACTATAGCCTTCTGTGAGGGTGGGCGTGAAGCTTAGGTTCTGAAACTTGCCATCTTTAAAGTTGGGCGATTTTTTTATACGCTCTAACCGCTCGCCCGATGGCGCTTTACCAAATTTCTCCTGACGGATGTAAAAGAAAGTAACTACTGCTAATACCAAAATGATGGATAATACGAGAATCATCAGCCGTTTTATAAAGATGAATAGTTTGTGTATCATTTATTCCTCTGAAAGGAAGTGCAAAGGTAGGGTTCAGAATGCTACTCGACCCATGTTCAACAGGAAGTCAGGCTAATCAGACCAACTCCAAATGGTTTCAGACAAATTCTCCCATCTTTGCAATATGCACCCTTCGCAACTCCAGATTAAAGATTTTACTTACGACTTACCAGACGAACGAATTGCCCGTTATCCTTTAACCGACCGGGATTTAAGTAAACTGCTTATTTATAAAGAAGGAAATATCAGCGAAGATGTGTACAGGAATATCTCCACTCATCTCCCGCAAAACACACTTCTTGTTTTTAATAATACCAAAGTAATAGAGGCCCGCATACTTTTTCAAAAGTCGACTGGCAGCACTATTGAAATTTTTTGTCTTGAGCCTGCAGCGGGACTGGAGTTAACAATGGCCATGATCAGTCAGCGATCGGTTCGTTGGAACTGCCTGGTGGGTGGTGCAGGAAAATGGAAACAACAGTTTCTTGAAAAACAGCTCGACACGCCAAAAGGAACCGTGCTGCTGAAAGCAGAAAAAATAAAACAGGAACAAGGCAGCTTTGACATTGAATTTAGCTGGGATCATCCTGATTTTACGTTTGCTGAGCTGCTGCATTTTGCAGGAGTACTGCCTTTACCACCTTACCTGCAACGCCAAACAGAAGCAGCGGATTATGAACGTTACCAAACGGTGTATGCCATGCAGGAAGGTAGTGTGGCAGCACCCACTGCCGGCTTGCATTTCACACCATTATTATTACAGCAGCTGCAGGAGAGCGGTATCAAAAAACAGTTTGTAACACTGCATGTGGGCGCAGGCACGTTTCAACCTGTAAAGAGCGAGACCATGCAGCAGCACAATATGCACAGGGAGTGGATCGATATTTCTGCGGAGGCCATTCAAACTTTGCATGATCAGTTGCCCCAGCCTGTTGTTGCAGTTGGCACCACTTCATTACGCAGTATTGAAAGTGTATACTGGATGGGGGTAAAAGCATTGTTTCATCCTTCTGCAACGATGGAGGAGCTTGAAATACAACAATGGGATGCGTATGATCTTCCGCAACAGAACATACCTGCAGCAGAGGCACTGGCCGCTTTGCTGCAATGGATGAAACAGCATTCGCTGCAGCAACTCATCTGCCATACACAAATATTGATTGCACCGGGGTACAAGCCACGTATTGCGGCGGCCATTGTCACCAATTTTCATCAACCCAACTCTACATTGTTATTACTGGTGGCTGCATTCATTGGCGACGACTGGCGGAAAGTATATCAACATGCTCTGGATAATGGCTATCGTTTTTTAAGTTATGGCGATGGTAGTTTGTTATGGAATAAAGCTGAAAGCTAATAGCCGAAGTACTGCAGGCTAACAGCAAATAGCTTTCGGTTAACAGCTTTCGTGAATTTTCTTGCACATTTGGTTCCATCTATTACCTTTGATTTCAGTTAGATCAACCAATCAACCAAATTGGTTCGTATCCTCACTTAAATTCTATTTGTGGGAAAGCACACTTCAAAGGCAACGGCGGCAGGTCTGTTAATTGCGTTAGGCATTATTTATGGCGACATCGGAACTTCTCCCCTGTACGTGTTCAATGCCATCATTGGAAACCGGGTAGTATCAGATACGCTTATTACAGGTACATTATCGTGTATTATCTGGACCATTACACTTCAAACAACCATTAAGTATGTGATCATGATCCTCCGGGCCGATAACAAAGGCGAAGGTGGAACATTTTCATTGTATGCACTTGTGCGGCGAAGAAGGAAATGGCTGGTGATACCTGCTATGATCGGCGGGGCATCGTTGCTGGCCGATGGTATCATTACTCCGCCCATTTCCATTACATCTGCTGTTGAAGGTTTAAAAGTGTTGCCACAATTGCGTGATCTGCCGGTGAACACTATTGTTACGATTGTGCTCATCATTTTATCGCTGTTCTTTTTTATGCAGCAGTTTGGTACAGGGTCAATAGGTCGTTTGTTTGGTCCGGTAATGTTGGTATGGTTTACCATGCTGGCAGTGCTGGGTGTTATTCATGTGTTTGATGATCTCACTATTTTCAAAGCAGTTAATCCATATTATGCATACCGGTTCCTTGCAACATACCCCGAAGGTTTTTGGTTGCTGGGCGCTGTGTTTTTGTGTACCACGGGTGCCGAAGCACTCTACAGCGATCTGGGGCATTGCGGAAAAGACAATATCCGCATTTCATGGGTATATGTAAAAACCTGTTTGCTGCTTAACTATTTCGGTCAAGGTGCTTCCTTGCTTGCGCATTACGATGGCAAACTCATCGATGCAACATTTAAAGCTCAATCGGGTATACATGCATTTTACGATCTTATGCCGCATTGGTTTATTATAGCAGGTGTGGTTATTGCAACTACAGCAGCCATTATTGCCAGCCAGGCTATGATAGCTGGAGCATTCACACTCATTAGCGAAGCCATGCGTTTAAACCTGTGGCCCCGTTTAAAGATCAATTATCCAAGTGAGGAAAGAGGCCAGTTATTCATTCCGGGAATGAACCTGTTCATGTTCTTTGGTTGTGCATTCATGGTATTGTATTTCAGGGAGTCGTCAAAAATGGAAGCGGCGTATGGCCTCGCCATTATTGTAACCATGATCATGACCACCATGCTGTTTGCCAACTACCTTGTGCTGCACAGGGTAAAGGCATTTTACATCTGGATATTCTTGGTTGGCTACCTCATTATTGAAGCAGCTTACCTGGTGGCATTAATGGATAAGTTCCTGCACGGTGGTTACATTACACTTATACTTGGTTTCCTGATGTTCCTTGTAATGTATGTGTGGTTCAGGGCACGCAAAATCAAAAACCGTTACGTGGAGTTTGTGCGGCTTGATCATTACCTGCCCATGCTGCAGGAGCTGAGTAATGATATGACGGTAACCAAACATGCTACACATCTTGTTTATCTCAGTAGTGCAAACAATCCAAAAGAAATTGAGCATAAGATCATTTATTCCATTCTTAACCGCAAACCAAAACGTGCCGATATTTATTGGTTTGTGCATGTGGATACATTGGATGATCCTTACACCTGCGAGTATGAAGTAACCACCATTATCCCCAATGAAGTGATAAGGGTTGAGTTCAGGTTGGGTTTCCGCATGCAGCCACGCATTAACCTTATGTTCCGCAAGGTGGTGGAAGATATGGTGAGCAATAAAGAAGTGAATATTACCAGCCGTTACGAAAGTTTGCAACGGAATAATGTGGTGGGCGATTTTCAGTTTGTGGTGATGGAAAAATTCCTGAGCCAGGATAATGAACTTCCTTTCTTCGAACGGATCATCATGCGTTTTTATTTTATGGTGAAGAAGCTTGGCCTTAGTGAAGAAAAAGGCTTTGGTCTTGACCAGAGTAATGTGGCTGTTGAAAAGTTTCCGCTCATTGTAGCGCCCATCAGTACACTTAAGCTGAAGCGTATTTACAACGACGAGGACGAAGAATAGACCGGTTAATCACTTGTGGTTTTTGGTTTATAGTTCGTGAATGCAAAAATTCTCATTAATTTCAGATTAGTGGTGAAGCGATGGTAATACCATCTTCAAACAAAAAACAATAAACCGCAAACCTTCTTGTCTCCAACCATTCTCTATATCATTATCGGTTATGTCCTGTTAATGGTGATAGCTTATTTCATCCAGGAGAAATTTATTTTTAAGCCGGAAAAACTCGCTGCTGATTTTGAGTTTAAGTATGATGCACCATTTAAAGAGGTGAGTTTTGAACCGGAACCCGGTGTGCGCATCAGTGGCATCCACTTCCATGTAAAAAAGCCGCATGGCTTAATTCTTTATTTTCATGGTAACACCCGCAGTATAAAAGGCTGGGGCAAATATGCCCGTGATTTTTTCCGGTTTGGGTACGATGTGGTGCTGGTTGATTACAGGGGCTTTGGCAAAAGTGTGGGTAAACGTAGTGAGCAGGCCATGCTTAACGATATGCAGTTTGTGTACGATCAGTTGTGCATTCAGTTTCCTGAAGATCATATATTGGTGTATGGCCGAAGCATGGGCAGTGGTTTTGCCAGTAAGCTGGCGGCCGATAATCATCCACGGTATTTGATTCTTGATGCGCCTTATTACAGTTTTCGTAAAGTAGTGGAGCGTTTTCTTCCTTTTTTGCCAATAAGATTTGTACTACGTTATCATTTGCGCACAGATAATTGGATACGAAATGTAAAATGCCATACATACATTATACACGGTACAAAGGATAAATTGATACCGCTTGCACATAGCCAACGTTTACAGGCCATCAATCCGGCACGTATTACACTCATACGTATACACGGCGGTGGACATAATAATCTTCCTTCTTTCCCCGAGTATCATAATTTTATACGTGATATACTGAAAGTATAAGTATGGAGTTCAAAACAAAACGAAGAATAATAAACGGATTAAAGATTGCTGTGGTTGTTTACATCCTTGGCGGATTGGCCTTATGGTTTTTACAGGAAAAGATATTCTTCCATCCCAAACAGATAAGGCCGGGTGATGCATTTCAATTCAATCAACCGCATAAAGAAGAGAATGTACAGGTAGACGCTTCATCGGTACTCAACTTTGTAAAGTTTTATCCTGCTGACACTGCATCAAAAAAAGGAATTGTACTGTATTTCCATGGCAACAGAGAAAACATCAACCGGTATGCTTCGGCTTCTTCTTTCTTTACAAAACACGGCTATGAAGTGTGGATGCCTGATTATCCCGGTTTTGGAAAAAGTACCGGCAATTTCAGTGAAGAGCGTTTGTATAACGATGCAGATGTGTTGTATAAGCTTGCTGGAAAAAAGTTTAGTGCCGATAGTATTGTTATTTATGGTCGCTCACTTGGTACATGCGTGGCCACACAACTTGCAGCAGGTAATGTGTGTAAGCGCTTGATACTGGAAACGCCGTATTATAGCTTTCCTGCATTAGCGGCAAAACATTTTCCCATTTATCCTGTTCGCATGCTGGTGCGTTACCAGTTTCCTCTTTTCGAATATCTGCAAGCAGTAAACGAACCGGTTACTGTTTTTCATGGTACCGATGATGCGGTTATTCCATATAGCCACAGCAGTAGGTTAAAGCCATTATTAAAAAAGGAAGACGAGTTTATTACGATTGAAGAGGGAAGTCATAATGACTTGTACACATTTGATGTTTTCAAAAACAAACTGGATAGTTTGCTGCAATAGATTGTATTGCAAAAAGAAAAAATTATTTGCCTGTGTTTACCATCAATTCAAAGTGAATGGTAATAGTATCATCAATTTTGATGATGTTGAAGGGAGTGCGTGGACGGATCTCATAATCGCTCATAAGAATATCTTTGCTGGCAGTAAGGCGGTAAAGATTGTCTTTGCTGCGTAAGAGTTTTACCTGCATAATCTGGGTTTTGCTAATGCCTGCAATATGGATAACAGTGGTTACATTGTAAGTGTACACTTTACCTGCTTGCATTTCTTTTTCGTTATGCAAGGGCTGTGCAGTAACCAGGTCAACAGAAATGTAAGGGAACTCTTCTGCTTTCAATGCTTTATGCATATCCCTGTTCATAACGTTGTTTCTGCAGCTCAGTAATTTGGTTTTAATGCGGAGTTTGGCATTATTAAAACGGATGAGGCGGGTGCCGGGGTTGATATCTCCTTCAAGAATGGCAGGTTGAAATTTGTCTTTGCAATCGCATTTAAAATTGTTCACGTTAGTAGAGCCGAGTAGAAAGAGCTGGCTGTTTTCATCAATCTGGTAAGCCAGTCTGATGGGGGCCATTCTGTCGGCAGACAGCATGAAGAGAGAGAATAGTATGAACAGCAGACGTAACATGGTTGGTTAAAAAAAAGAACAAAGCCCCGTTTGTTCAACAGGGCTTTGTTAAGTGTGCAATTAGAATCCTACTACTGCTTCAACAACCACTCCTTTAAAGTTGCCTCCGTTGAGTATATTTCCTGTTGCATATCCTTTGTAGTTCTGATTAACGTATTCGCCTTTCAGAAGAACGTTTTTAGTTAAGAACCAGCCTGCACCGAATGCTACACGGTCAACAGTTTGTTTGCTGGTTGTATTTACCAGTTGGCCTTTTACCTGGTTGTAACGAACACCCAAGAACACATTTTCTTTTGCACCAATTCTGTAAACAGCATCAATTGCGTACTGGTCAACTTTACGTTTTGGAGTACCAGCTACTTTTTCATTGATAGTGCGGCCTTTTGCGTTTTCATAAGTACCAAACAGTTCTAATCCCTGGAATTTGATCAAACCGTTGAATTGAAGAGCAGTGATCTGGTTTGTAAAGTTTGGACTGATGCGGCCTGAAGTAAAGTTGTCCTTTGCAGTTGCTGCAGCGCTTTCCATTGCAAACCAGTAGTTGCTGCCGGTGCGGTCACCTGCATACAGTGTGCTGCGGCCAGAGCTGCTGTTGTGATAAACAGAACCTGCTACTCTTACACGCAGATCGCTTGTAACTTGTTTATCGTAAGCAAGTTTACCAACTAAAGAAGGGTTGCGTTTGTAAGTTGCAGTAGTGCTGCCCGGCAATAATGGAGCTTGTGTACCACCGTTGATCAAACCATTGGTTACACTCACTGAACCAAGTAATCCGTTTTTACGAACAATCACTTCACCACCAACTTCTGTTGCAAATGCATCCATGATATAGTTTTCAATGAAGGGGTTGTAGAGTGTTTGACCACCATCTGAGCGACGGAACACCTGGTCGCCATAGTTGATACCGAAGTGACCGATTTTCAGCGTAACCAGTTTGAAGATTTCATCCCATGCTTTTCCTTTGAAAGGAACTTTATCGAACTGGATGTAACCACCTTTTACCCATGCTTCGTTGTGGTGACGGGCAGAAAGATAAGTTACGAGGTTAAGGGCAATACCATCTGCCAGTTGCACATCAATATTCAGGTTAGCTTGTGCCAGATTGAAACCGGGTTTCAAACGGGGGTATAAAGCAGGACTTCCTGCTGTATTAGAATGTTTCAGCGATTGAAATTGTTGTGTAAAGCCTGCGCCGATACGTACTTTCAATCCATCAAATGAACTAACAGTGTCTTTTGGCGCTTCAAAAACATTGATACCAGATTGATCATAAGGGCGCCAGTTTTGAATTTTTGGCTGTTGAGCCTGCATTGCTAAAGGTGACAGGAGAAGTGCAACAGCAGCTACTTTTTTCAGACAGTTTGTAAGGAGAGGTTTCATATACTTTGTTTTAATTAAGTTAAAGAATTGAATGAATGTTTATTAAGCTTTTTTAAGAATTACATCGTAAGTAAGTGTTACTTCATCGCCCACTTTCATAGCGCCCAGCATAAAGCTTGGAGGTTTAATACCGTGGTTGCTCATTAGGATTTTTCTTGTTCCTTTCACTTCCACATCACCGTTTGCTAATGTTTTAATACGTAAGGTAAGATCAGTAGGTTTAGTTACACCTGCAATGGTAAGGTTACCGTTTACGTTCATAACAGTTTCTGCACCGCTTTGCTGAGTACTCAGCACTTTTACAAATACGAAACTGATTTCAGGAAATTTGTCAGCTTTCAGTGTGCTGTGTGTCCGTTCATCCATCAGATCAGAGTTTTTGGTGCTCTTCAAAGATTTTGTTTGAACTTTTACAGTGGCTGAATTGATCTTGTCAAAAGCAGAAGCAAAATCACTGTTCACTACTACGTTGGTAGCTTTTGTGCTCCAGTCGTGAACATTCGATGTGCCGTTTATTGTTAACTGAAAAGATTTGGTGCTGTATTTAGTTTGCGCAATTGCAGCACTTGCCAGGAAAAAAGTGGCGACTAACAGAAGAATTGATTGGCGTATCATAACCGTTGTTTTTAAATTGACGTTGTTAAATTGACAGCACAAATATTGCACGGGAGGGCTGGCTGCAAAATGATCTAATGCAGTGTTTTGAGTGACTGGTGTCACAGCTTAATCTGACCATTGTCAGGGGACAAACTGACGGAAAACTGACCCAAAACAAGAATTTCTCCCACTGATGCAGAAGCTGTTATGAAACGTGTATGGGTATTCCTCTATTAACGTTCTGACAGTTGAGTGCCTTTTTTTGTTACACTCAATTGATAGGTGGCACCAACTTTTAACGCATAGTTTTCTTTTGCATGGCTCACGGGAAAGTCAAAGCAGATGGGATAATTGTATTCGTTGATGAGATCATGTATAATATCATGCACTTTCTTACCGAAAGGCCGTTCGGTGTTTTGCATATCAGTAAATCCGCCAATGATGAGCCCGGCAAGATGAGTAAGTTTACCACTGCGTTTCATCTGGTGCAGCATACGGTCAATATTATAGTGCTGTTCACCAACATCTTCAAGAAATAAAATTTTTCCTTTTGTTTGGTATTCACTTTTTGTACCGATGAGGTGTGCTATTAATGCGAGATTTCCGCCAACAAGTTCTGCAGTGGTTGTGCCTGTATGATTCAGCTTGTGTGCTTTACAACTGTAATTGGCTTTTACACCTTCTAATGCAGCTTTGATGGATTGTACATATTTGTTTTTATAGCCACCACCGTTAAATGCACCGGCCATAGGCGAATGAAGTGTGGCAATTTTACAATTGCGGTTAATGTGTGCATGCAATACAGTGATGTCACTGAACCCAATGATCCATTTCGGATTTTTTTTGAACGCAGTAAAATCCAGCTGGTCAATAATACGTCCGACACCATAGCCACCACGTCCGCAAAGTATTGCTTTTACTTCCGGTGCATCAAGCATGGCCTGTAATTCGTTGAGCCGTTCTTCATCTGTTCCACTGAAGTAAGTTTTGGATTTACTGCCCAGTGTTTTACCCACAAGCACATCATAGCCCCATTGCTGCAAAACAGTAATACAGGTTTGTGCTTTTTCGAGTGGCATATAACCGGCAGGACAGGTTATGGCAATCGTATCGCCTTTTTGTAAATAAGGAGGAATCTTCATCGTACTTCGGTTAAGGTTGTTCCGTTAGTTGTAACCTGCAATTTATGTTTCACCCCGCATTTGAGTGCGAAATTGTTTTTCTGATGACCAACCGGAAAATCAAAACAAACGGGATAACTGCAATCAGGTATTTTTTCCATCACAATTTCGTACAGGGTTTTGCCAAATTCTTCAGCAGGATCGTCACTGGGTTTAATTTTAAAACCCCCAATGATCAATCCGGCTAAATGATCAAGCTTACCACTACGTTTTAAATTCC
>NZ_CAMLGT010000122.1 GCF_946479605.1 uncultured Lacibacter sp. | reverse complement strand
TTGCCGGGCAAATGTTTGATGAGGCTTAATACCGCACTTTCCAGCTCGGTTTCGTTGATAACGATACGCATGCGTTGTCCACCCAATACATAGCTTGGACGAACCAGTACAGGATAACCCACTTCTTTCGCTACCTCAATGGCATCGTCGGTAGTGTAAGCAGTACCATATTTTGGATAAGGAATTTCCAGTTCTTTCAACAGATCGCTGAAACGGCCACGATCTTCGGCAATATCCATACTGTCGAAGGAAGAACCGATGATGCGGATTCCTTTTTCGTGCAGACGTTTTGCGAGTTTGAGCGCTGTTTGTCCGCCCAACTGTACGATGACGCCGTAAGGTTGTTCCAGCTCAATAATTTCCCAGAGATGTTCCCAGTTCACCGGTTCGAAATACAGCTTATCGGCCATATCGAAGTCGGTACTAACCGTTTCGGGGTTACAGTTCACCATGATTGCCTCGTAGCCACATTCTTTGATGGCGAGCAAACCATGTACACAGCAGTAGTCGAACTCGATACCCTGACCGATACGGTTGGGGCCACTGCCGAGAACAATAATTTTTTTACGTTGAGATGGAATGGATTCGTTGTGAAGGATCGTATTTGCCATTGCGGTGCAAATGTACGGTTACAGGAAAAATTTTGAGGGATTTTTTCGCCCAAATTTTGGCCGATTTTACTAACAGTTATGAGTTGTCAGAAGGGTTGCTCCAGGTCTTGCTTGCTGTACAGGTGATTACGGCTGTTGAACAGCGATTGTTGAGCACCGGCTTTTTTTACAAACTGGGTTTTACCCAGCAGCCGCATGAGGAGTGCAATGGGCGTAAGAATCACGAAAAAAATAATACTTAACAGGATGCGGCTATTGATATAACCCAGCACTTTGGCCAAAAGCATCCAGCCCAGGTGAATGTATTCGCCAACAGGCCCGATAATAAAACCAATGGTGCTGATGCCGACAGGAATGAGCATCCACTCTTTTTTAAACAAAAGAAAGAATACGGCAAAACCGAGGGCAATAACAAGCAGTGAAGTATGTTTTGCCTTCCACTTCATTAAAACAAGGAGTAGATAAAGGGTGCAACGGCAGAACTACCGCCGAAAATGAGCAATACGCCCAGCAAGAGCATAACAATAATAATCGGGGCCAGCCACCATTTCTTGCGCACTTTTAAAAAGGCCCACATGTCTTTAAGAAATTCAAACATAGTTGTACAAAGTTAATCAGCCTTCAGTGTTTTCTTCCAATCATCTTTTTCTTTCCACGCAGGCTGATCGGTTTTGCTGAAAAGATAGTTTTCGATAACAAGATAATCCATTTCGGTACGCATGAAACATTGATACGCTTCCTGTGGTGTACACACAACCGGTTCGCCACGCACATTAAAGCTCGTGTTGATCAACACTGCACAACCTGTCTGTTGTTTAAACGAACTGATGAGTGCATGAAAAGCAGGATTGGTTTCTTTGTGTACCGTTTGCACACGTGCTGAATAATCGATATGTGTTATTGCAGGTAAACTGCTGCGCTGGAAATATAATTTATCGGTTAAGCCGAGTTGATGATAATTTGCCGGTACAGGATGCTGCAAATTTTTCTTCACCGGTTGAACCAACAACATGTAAGGAGATGGAGTTGTTAATTCAAAATAATCCTGTGCATCTTCTGCAAGTACAGCAGGTGCAAACGGACGAAACCCTTCTCTGTACTTGATCTTTAGATTCAGCTTCTTCTGCATATCCGGGTTACGTGGATCGGCAATAATACTTCTGTTGCCCAATGCACGTGGACCAAACTCCATCCTTCCCTGGAACCAGCCAATTACGTTGCCGTTGCTGATGTGTGTTGCAACTGTTTTATTTAATTCATCTTTATTATCGAATGAAGTTGCAACCGCTTTGTATTGTTGAATGGTTGATTCTATTTCATCTGTAGTAAAAGAAGGGCCGAGATAAGAACCTTTCATTGCATCCATTGCAGATGAAACACTTCGTTCTTTTTCAAAATAAATGTGATGCGCTGCTAATGCTGCACCAACAGCACCACCTGCATCACCACTGGCGGGTTGAATAAAGATTTGCTCAAACAAATGGCTGTTTTGCAGTTTACCGTTTGCCACACAATTCAATGCCACACCACCTGATAAACAGATGTTTTTTGAACCTGTAATTGCTTTGGCATGTGCAGCAAGCTTCAATACAATTTCTTCTGTTACCTGTTGAATGGCCAAAGCAAGATTACAATGTTCTTGTTGCAATTCTTCTTCTTCGCTTCTACGTTTTAAACCAAACAGAGTTTCGAATTTTTTATCTTTCACCATTCGTAATCCAACAGCATAATTGAAATACTGTTGATCCAGATAAATGGAACCATCATCATAGATCTTTACCAGCTTTTCTTTAATGATGGAAACAAACTGTTTGGTTTGCTCAGAGGATGGATTGCCGTACGGTGCAAGCCCCATCAGCTTATATTCACCACTGTTTACTTTAAAACCTAAATAGTAAGTAAATGCAGAATACAATAGGCCAACAGAGTGAGGAAAGTTGAGTTGTTTGAGTATCTCGATGTTTTTTCCGTTGCCTTTGCAAATGGTTGTGGTGGCCCATTCGCCAACGCCGTCAATGGTCAATATCGCTGCTTCATCAAAAGGCGATGGATAAAATGCTGATGCTGCATGACTGAGATGATGCTCGGGAAATAAAAGTTTCAGTTTCTTTTTATCGTAGAGTTGAATGTTCTTCAGCTCATCACGAATCTTCTTTTTCAGGAATAGTTTTTCATTCAACCAAACAGGCATTGCCATTAAAAAAGAAGTGAATCCTTTTGGTGCGAAAGCATAATAGGTTTCCAGCAGGCGCTCAAACTTCAGCAATGGTTTATCATAAAATACAACAGCTTCCAGTTGATCGATCGTTACACCCGCTTCTTTTAAACAATAGGTAACCGCTTTTGAAGGAAACCCGGCATCATGTTTCTTTCGGCTGAACCGCTCTTCCTGTGCAGCGGCAATGATCTCGCCATCTTTCAGGATAGCAGCAGCAGAGTCATGATAAAAGGCCGAAATGCCGAGGATATACAAAATCAATTAATTTTAGCGGGTGTCTGACAAAATAAAATCAAATATCAGGTATTTCTTTTTCTTGTTGATCATCACAATCATTAGTGCTGAAATTATCCTTCATTTCTATAATCCTTTTTTCTCTCGTGTGCAAGGGGATAAGATCAGTCTCCCGATAAACAAAGTTTACAGGTATAAAAACAATTTCAGGAATAATATAGATTCGGAGGTGATACATGTTAAGAACAGCTTAGGATTTCGTGGGCCGGAACGTCCGTCTGGTTTTGATTCCAGTCTGACTATAGTATGTGTTGGAGGCAGTACTACCGAATGTGCGTACTTAACGGAGGGGAAAGATTGGCCTGCCATGTTATCAGAAAAACTAAAACCAGACTTTCCGAAAGTATGGGTGAATAATGCCGGTTTAAACGGGCATTCAACGTTTGGTCATATTATATTGATGCAAGATTATGTATCAAAAGTAAAACCTAAAGTGGTCTTGTTCCTTGTGGGCGTAAATGATGTAGGCAGAAGCGATATTGCCGGTGTTGATTCTGGTTATTTCAAATCTGCTATGCCCTGGTATGTACAATTGATGAAAAAGAGTGAGTTGTATAATTTATATGTGAATTACCGTCGTAAGCAGAAAGCTGCAGAGTTCCAGATGACTGATGAGAACATGATTGACAGATACCTGAAAGGTGATACTGCAAAAAGTAATCGAGTCGTTATAAATTCTGACATAGTGAAAGCAACAGGTACGAAAATGATGAATGGATATAAAACACGATTACAAATACTGGTTGATGAATGTAAAAAAGCAAGCATTGATCCTGTGTTTATAACGCAACCACTGTTGCTTGGAGATGCAATTGATTCTGCAACCGGATTGAATTTTGCAAATGTCCAACTGACCACAGGTATTACAGGACTTGATTACTGGAATATTATGCAGGTCTATAATTCTGCTACAAAGGAAATAGCGAATAATAATAATTGCCTGGTTATTGATCTTGCTGACAGTATGCCTAAAACAAGGGCGTATTATTATGATATGATGCACTATACAAACAAGGGTGCTGATTATGTTTCAACATTTATCGCATTACGGCTAAAGAAATTTCTTTCACAGAAATATCCACAGTATAATTCTGCCATTTCTCCAGTTAAAGGGCCTTAATTTTTTTGTTACATAACAGGTTTTAGCTTGTTTGATAAAATTTCCGCCATCTTTACCGCTCCCTGTTTATTAAAATGTATAAAATCGTAATAGTAAGCAGTATTCTTTGGCATCAGTTTGGCAAGATCAATTACAGCGGCCTGTGTACTGAATGAACGAACCACATTGTTATATTCTTCCAGCACCTGCTCCTGCAACAAATTATTTTTACCGGGGTTGCTTTCATGAAACTTCAGATCCATTTTTATTCCTGTTGAACTATCGGTGAACGAACCAAACAAAGATGGCTGAGTGAGAAGAATGGGTTGGATCTGATTCGCTTTGCAAAGAGTAACAATTTCCTGCAATCTTGCCTTGTAACCGCTAAGATAGCTTTGTTGTTTAGCAACTGTTTCCTGTATGTATGTGGGAGTGTAAGTAGTATCTCTTAGCTGTGTAAAATCAATCTCTTTATGAATCAATCCTTTTTTATAGGCAGAACGGATATTGTACAATTGAAAAACAGTTGCACCAATTTCTGTTTTATTCAACAATGATTTGATGAATGCTTTTGCCGAGCCATACTGCAACTTGTTTTCATTCATCACATCAAAACTTTCGGGCTTTTCTGTTTCCACATCATTAACTCCCGTGAGTAATACCACATACTTCGGTTTCAGTTTACTGATGTACTCCTTCATCAACAACAAATGCCCAAACGTTGAATGCCCGTCAATGCCTGCATTGTTCACCCATAAATTCGGTATTGAATCTTTTAGTTGTTCACTCAGCAAAAATGGCCATGTTGTACTGTCGCTTAAAAAACGACATTCGGTTGTACTGCCACCAACAGTTATAATTGAGTTGAGTTTGTGAATACTATCGTTTGGCATTGGTCCACGAAAACCCAATGCATTTCTGCTGTAACTGATCTTTGCATCCAGTTGCTTGATCCATTGGTTGTCGAACACCGTTTGCTGATTAGCTGGCAGCACCAGTTTTCCCTGCTTGGTAAAATTGGTGAACGGGTTATAAATGCGCAACACAATTTCACACAACACAAGTGCTACAAGTAATCCAAACAATAATGCTTTCAGGTTGTTGATCATGATCCTGTAAGATAAAAACTGTTTGTGATAGAAACACTGATGACACTGATTTGAACGGATGAACACGAATTTAATCTGTGTCTATCTGCTTAATCCGTGGTATCCGTGATTCTATTTCTTGTAAATAAAAAAGCAGCGGAAAATCAACTCCGCTGCTCTCTTTATCTCTTTTCACTCTTTCGAGCTCTTAGTTATTCAAAAGTTGAATAGAAATACGGCGTCTTCGCTTCAAACTCGGCGCTGCAGGTATCCACCATTTTGTACACACGGGTAATACCCCAGGCTTTACGTTTTTCGTAGAGTTCATCTTCACTCGCATCTTCTTTCATAATACGGCAGATCTGCTCATCACCAAAGCCCATACGTTTTGCTTCTTTCAGCAATTCTGCAGGCAACGATTGCATACTGTGTTTCGCCAGTTCTTTTTCCATGTTCACAATATCCTGTATCTGGTAAATGAACCAACGGTCGATTTTGGTTGCTTCCACAATCGTCTTCACACTCACCCCCGCCATCAACGCATCTTTAATTCGGAAAATGCGATCCCATTTCGGCACCTTGATGTATTCAATTAGCTCTTCAGCATGTTTTACACTTTGTCCATAGTAGCCCAAGCCAACTGCATTGTTCTCTAAACTCTGACAAGCTTTCTGCACCGCTTCCGTAAAGCTGCGGCCAATGCTCATCACCTCACCCACACTCTTCATCTGTAAACCTAAACGGTCATCAGCACCTTTGAACTTATCGAAGTTCCAACGTGGCATCTTCACAATCACATAGTCCAATGCAGGCTCAAAGTAGGCAGATGTAGTTTGTGTGATCTGGTTTTTCAATTCATCCAACGTATAACCAATCGCCAGCTTTGCAGCAATCTTCGCAATCGGATAACCCGTTGCTTTACTTGCCAACGCAGAAGAACGACTTACACGTGGGTTGATCTCAACCGAAATGATTTCTTCGTTCTCCGGGTTCAAAGCGAACTGTACGTTACAACCACCGGCAAAATTGCCGAGGCTACGCATCATCTTAATCGCCATGTTACGCATGTTCTGGAAAGCTGTATCGCTCAGCGTCATCGCCGGAGCAACCGTAATACTGTCACCGGTATGCACACCCATCGGGTCGAAGTTCTCTACTGTACAAATAATAACAACGTTATCATTCTTATCACGTAGCAGTTCCAGTTCATATTCCTTCCAGCCAATCAGCGCTTTCTCCACCAAAACTTCGTGTATCGGGCTGGCCTGCAAACCTCTTTCAAGTGCGGCATCCAGTTCTTCTTTGGTATTTACAAAGCCACCACCGGTTCCACCCAAAGTAAACGAAGGACGGATTACCAATGGAATACCGATCTCCTGTGCAAATTCTTTTCCTTCCAGCAGTGAGTTGGCCACTTTCGAAGGAGCCACACCCACACCAATTTCAATCATCAGCTGACGAAACTTTTCACGGTCTTCGGCAGTATCAATTGCTTTTACATCCACACCAATCATGCGCACATTGTTCTTTTCCCAAACACCCAGCTCATCGGCCTCTTTACAAAGGTTGAGGGCTGTTTGTCCGCCCATGGTTGGCAACACCGCATCAATCTGCGGGTTTTCTTCCAGTATCTGTTCAATACTTTCAACCGTAAGCGGCAACAGGTACACACGGTCCGCCATCATGGGGTCGGTCATGATGGTGGCGGGGTTACTGTTGATGAGGATCACTTCAATACCTTCTTCACGAAGGCTGCGGGCTGCTTGCGAACCGGAATAATCAAACTCACAGGCCTGGCCAATCACAATGGGGCCGCTGCCTACAATCAGCACACTTTTTATCGAATTATCTTTTGGCATGGGGAGAATTTGGCTGCAAAAGTATTGGATTGAGCGTTAACCTGAGCGTGAAATTTTAACCGATTTTCAAGGTTTTTTGGTAACGGTCGTTAGGAATTCTGTTGAACTGCCGTTGCGTCGCACACTTGTACGTTCGGGAATTGTCTGAACCATGATTTATGGGATTTTGAGATTTGCAGGATTTGTCCAAGAGAGTAAGCCTATCTTATAAATCCTATAATCCCACAAATCATGGTTCAGACTTAATAATCAAACCTGTGAGGTTCCGCAGTTTCGTATTCAGGATTATACCGCACAAAAAAGTACAGATAGATCGTTCGGCTAAGTCGCATCAGCCAGGGTTGCAAAATAAGCAGAAGGGCAGCGTTCAACCCCAGCCACCAAAATACCCGGTTATCGCTGAACGACACACCGATCAACACCCACCATGCCACAAACGTAGTAACAGAAATGGCCACCGTTAATGCATAACTCACATAACCGGTGCCATACCAAAAGCCGGGCTCCATGTCGAACTTTTGTTTGCACACCGGACACTCTTCATGCATATCAAACGTGTGTTTGAAGTTATACGCACTGTAATCTTTAAACAGCTTGCCTCTTCTGCAACGTGGACAATGCATCGAAAACATACTCCAGAAATAATTCGGCTTTGGCTTTGAAGCGGGCATGCGTTAAAAATTTCCGCAAAGATAACCTATGCTGAAGTTGGAGAAAGTGATAAATAGCACATTTAGTTATTTCTTACATCTTCAACAGCAGTACTAATTAATTTCTTGCGTTCGCCGATTTGCTGACGCCACATGGCATAATACAAACCTTTTTCTTCCAGCAATTGATTATGATTTCCTGTTTCCACCACATCACCACCTTCCAGTACATAAATACGATCAGCATGCATAATGGTGCTGAGCCTGTGTGCAATTAAAATAGTGATCTGGTTTTCACCGGCCGAAATTTCACGAATGGTGGAAGTGATCTCTTCTTCCGTAATGGAATCAAGGGCAGAAGTAGCTTCATCAAAGATCAACAGTCGTGGTTTGCGCAGTAATGCACGGGCAATGGACAAACGTTGCTTTTCGCCACCACTTAATTTCAAGCCGCCTTCACCGATCATGGTATCCAATCCTTTTTCTGCACGGGCCAGTAAACGCTGGCAACTTGCTTTGTGCAATGCATCCGTTAATTCTTCGTCAGATGCAGTTGGGTTTACAAACATCAGGTTCTCTTTAATGGTACCGCTGAAGAGTTGTGTATCCTGTGTTACAAAACCAATCTGGTTACGCAGGTCTTCAAAGTTGATGGAGTTTTCATCCATGCCGTTGTATAATATTTTTCCTTGTTGTGGCCGGTACAATCCCACCAGCAATTTCATTAATGTTGTTTTACCTGAACCGGATGGACCAACAAACGCAATGGTTTCACCAACATTTACTTTGAAGTTGATATCTGTAATTGCATTTTGTGATGCAGTCTGATGTTTAAACGAAATATTGTTGAATGAAAGCGTTTCAATTTTTCCAAGATGCAATGGGTTTACTGGCGTAGGTTCCGGTTTCTTTTCCATCAGGTTATCAAAGTTGGTAATACTTGCCTCAGCTTCACGATAGGAGAGGAGGATATTGCCAATTTCCTGCAATGGTCCAAACACAAAGAAGGAAAATATCTGCATGGTTACCAATTGACCGGCATCCATCTTACCATGATAGATCGTCCACATGAGCATAAACAAAATCACCTGCCTGAGTGTATTCACAAAAGTTCCCTGCACAAAACTGATACTGCGGATACGTTTTACTTTCGTCAGTTCCAGGCCAAGTATCTTAAATGTGTTTTTATTCAAACGGTTTACTTCCTGTTCTGTTAAGCCTAAACTTTTCACCAGTTCTATATTGCGGAGCGATTCTGTTGTAGCACCTGCCAATTGTGTGGTTTGCGCAACAATTGTTTTTTGAACTGCTTTTACTTTTTTGCTGAGTGCATTGGAAATGATCACCAACATGATAATACCACCAAAATAAATGAATGGCAGCGATGGATGAATTGAAGCCGCATAAATGGCCACGATCACAATACCAATAATTACGGGGAAGAGAATATTAATAAAAGCGGAAACAAACTTTTCTGTATCGGTTCTTACTTTGGTTAAAATAGAAAGTGTTTCACCGCTGCGTTGATCTTCAAAATCCTGGTAAGGAAGCTTCATGGCATGTTTCAAACCATCGGTAAATACTTTCGTTCCAAATTTTTGCGTGGTAAGATTCTGAAAATAATCCTGGAATGCTTTTGCAATACGGCTCACCATGGCTACAGAAATGGACATGGTGAGAACAAACAACACTCCCGGCTCTTTCCAGCTGAAAGATGTAAAGAAGCGGTTCCAGTTGAAATTTTTCTGAGGCGTTTCACCAATACCCTGGTGCTGTGTAGCAAGATTAATAAGCTTACCAAACAGGATAGGATCAATGAGTGAAAAACCAATGTTAATGGCAGCTAACGCCATGGTTAACGCAATAAGACCTTTGTAAGGAGATAGATATTTTAAAAGCAGTTTCATAATATGTAATGTAAAAGCTGAGAAAGTGGCAAAGTATGCGCCACCTTTAAAAATAAGACAAGTTAGCAGGAATAGCCGTAACAATTTGCCGGCGTAGTGGCATCTTGCCTGCCACTTACAGCCAACAGTTAACATGACGAATGATCGGGCTTTTTACTTTGTATTGAAAAAAATCGGTTCTTTGGGCATATTCTATGTGGCAAAAAAAATGTAACTGAGCACATGAAGATTACCGGCATCGCCATTATCCGCAACGCAATACTGAATGATTTTCCTGTAGTGGAAGCCATCTCTTCCATACTGCCGGTTGTGGACGAAATGATTGTAAGTGTTGATAAAGGAGACGACGATACCGATGGGTTGATCCGCTCTATTCAATCTGATAAACTAAAGATCGTTTATTCAACATGGGACATGAGCCTGCGGGAAGGTGGGCGTGTGTATGCGTTGGAAACGGATAAAGTAAAAAGCCATGTATCGGCCGATACTGATTGGATCTTTTACATCCAGGCCGATGAAGTGATTCATGAAAAATATCATTCCGTTATCAGGCAAACGGCTGAACGTTACAAAGATGATAAACGTGTGGAAGGATTACTTTTTCAATACCTGCACTTTTATGGTACTTATGATTATGTGGGGGACAGCCGCAAATGGTACACGCATGAAGTGCGTATCATCAGGAACGATCCTTCCATCAGCTCCTATAAAGATGCACAGGGTTTCAGGCGGGGCGAAGAAAAACTGAACGTGGTGCCGGTGGCAGCTGAAGTGTATCATTATGGCTGGGTAAAAAGTCCAGAACAGATGAAGAAAAAGATCGTGAACATTCTTGGTTTTTACAGCAACGATGATTCTGGAATAGAAGAGTATAAAAAACAGGGTGAGGTGTTTGACTTTAGTGAGTTTGAATCAATACGGTTGTTTAGGCAAACGCATCCGGCTGTTATGCAAAACCGTATTCAGCAAAAGAACTGGCATGTGGAACTGGATGTAAACAGGAAAAAGCTAACTGTAAAAGAACAAGTGCTGCGGTTTATTGAAAAGCTTACCGGAGTGCGGTTATTTGCATTTAAAAATTATAAGATCATACGGGTAAAATAGATTGGATCCATTTTATATTTCCTGCACTTGAAATGAATAGCAAATGAAGGTTGTTGATTGTTTTACTTTTTTTAATGAGCTGGACTTACTTGAGTTTCGTTTAAGGCTGCTGGACGAATATGTTGAC
>NZ_CAMLGT010000121.1 GCF_946479605.1 uncultured Lacibacter sp. | reverse complement strand
GCTCGGTTTACACAGTAATGCAACTATGCTATATGGACATATTGAAAAATACTGGCATCGTGTTGATCATATGAATCGCTTAAGAAATTTGCAGGATGAAACGAAAGGTTTCCAGACTTTTATTCCGCTTAAATTTCGCAACCAGGATAATGACATGAGCAATATAGCTGAAAGCACAGTGGTGGAAGACATGAAGATGTATGCCATTGCACGTTTGTTCCTCGATAACTTTCCGCACCTGAAAGCATACTGGCCCATGCTTGGAAGACATAATGCGCAAATGACCCTGAGCTTTGGCGTAAACGATATTGACGGCACCATTGATGATACAACAAAGATCTACAGCATGGCAGGCAGCGAAGAACAAACACCTACCATGACGACAGAACAATTGGTGGCGCTGATCAAGCAGGTAAACAGGAAACCCGTTGAACGTGACACGCTGTATAACGTAGTAAAAGATTACAGTGATGTTACTGTGGCAGAAGAAGCCGGTTTTTCGAGCAATTGATTTTATGAGAAAGCTACATACACAAAGGACTTCTTTAGTAAGAGGTCCTTTTTTATACGCCGCCCTTTCACTGAAACGGTTTATCCATGTTGCGTAAATCAATAAGCTGAACAACTCCGTAACTTTATCCTTCATCAAACACAACCTTATCCGGTAACTGAAAATGAATTTGTTTCAGCAAAGACAGCTACAACCAAAAACCGTATTTCTTATTGACAGCGCAGGCGCACTCTTCTCTGCATTTATGCTTGGCATTGTGCTTGCAAATTTCAAGGCATTTTTCGGTGTGCCGGAAAATGTATTGTACCTGCTGGCATCCATTGCTTCTGTATTTTCCGTGTACTCATTTGTATGCTTTCTTGTTAATCCAAAACGTCCTTCTTTCTACTTAAGGATGATCGCCACTGCCAACCTGTTTTACTGCATATTGTCAATCGGGCTCATGATCTACTTATATTACCAGCTTACAGCTTGGGGGTTTCTTTATTTTATACTGGAAAAACTGGCGATACTGTTATTGGTATTTCTTGAACTGAAAACAGCGAACCAATACGATGAAAATGATGCGTCGCACATAGATTAAAAATACTTGATCAACCTGCTAACAACAGCACAAACAAAAAACCCTGCTCTGCTATCACTAATGCAGAACAGGGGGTATACGTTCAACAGCATTGCTGCTATCAGGATTTTACACGGGTCAGTTTCATTTCGCCTCTTGTACTTTTCAATACAATTTCGTTATCGTTCACCAGCTCACCTGTATTTTCAATTTTCATTTCGTTGAATGAAACTTTAAAACTGAATTTCTTACCATCCACTTTTCCTTCTTCCAGTTCACGCTCTCCAAACTGGGTTTTCCAGGTTCCTTTCAACACGTTTCCTTCCACTTTAAATGTGTAGGTAATTTCAATGACGCCATTGGGGGTTTCACGGCTTCCTTTCCAATCACCCGCAATACCTGTTTGTGCATGGCTGGCAACAGCAAAGCCAATAACAAATAAAAGACTGAACAAAATTTTCATGACAAGTTGTTTTAATAGTTAATGAAGATTTGAAAATTACCACTTACAGACGACAGAATAAGGCACAACTTGCAGATTCATCGAATTTCCTTTTCATTTTTTTTGTTGCATAAATTATTTATGCAATTATTTATGCAACTTACTATGCAACAATATGTAACAGGTAAAAAGAAGAACTCCTCCAGTGCTTGCTACCCCCAACCCACATCAGCAATTACTTGACATAAGCTTTGAACTGTTGTAACTTATATATCCTAAATCAACAAGGTTATGAAAAAGAGATTTTTATTGCTGCTGTTGTGCATAGCTGCAACCCAACTGTTTGCACAAAACAAACCATACCATGTGGTGTTTGATCTTACTACTTCTGATGCAGATGTACATGCAAAAGTCATTCGCTGGATTAAGCTAATTACCGAAACAAACCCAACAGCCAAAATAGAAGTGGTATTTTATGGTGAATCGCTGAACATGATTACCCGTGATAAATCTTCAGTAACAGATGATCTGCAAAAGATAATAGCCAGCGGCAAAGCAAGTTTTAAAGTATGCGAAGCAGCAATGAAACGGCACCAGGTAAGCAAAGCCAATCTGCTGCCGGGTGTAACAACGGTTCCAGATGGTATTTATGAACTGGTGAAAAAACAGGCAGAAGGTTATGGATATATTAAAGTAAGTAACTGACCACTCTCCGGTTAACAAGAAAATGATCTGCCCTGTACAGGTCATTTTCCATTTATACAATCAAAAATAACAGCTGCGAAAAACACAGTTATATTAAACGAACCAATCAACAACAATGCATGCGTAATCTTCTTACATCAAAAATACTGCTGGCAGGACTGCTGGTGGGCTCCCTGGATATTGCAGCTGCCATGTTCCAGTTTTTCTTGAATACAGGTAAAAGCCCGTTCATTGTTTTAAAATTTGTTGCAAGCGGCTTGTTTGGCAAAGCTGCATTAGCAGGCGGAGATGATATGATTGCATGGGGCTTTCTCTTTCATTATTTTATTGCCATGAGCTTTACTGTTTTCTTTTTCTGGCTATGTGGTAAACGCCCGGCACTGCTGCAACATCGCCTGCTAACAGGTATTGCCTATGGCATTTTTACCTGGAGTGTTATGCGTTTTATTGTGCTGCCACTTTCACTCACCAATCAACAACCGTTCAGCTGGAGTGGCGCATTAACAGCTATTGCTATTCTTATTGTTTGCATCGGTATTCCATTAGCATTTATGGCAGCAGCATTTAAAAAGCAGGAAGCGAAAAAGAATAAACCGATTTGATTATCTTTATCTAACAATTATTAATCATGTTTAAATCAAAAAACACTCACCTGTTCCTTTTTGCTCTTTCCCTTTTTGCCTTACTGATTAACCTTGTATTAGTGCTACGCAACCATGATACGCATGACAAAATGGATATCTTCATCCGCATTACCGGCATTCTGCTTTTTTTGTATTTTACAATTGATCATTTTCTGAACTGGAAAAATTTCGGCAAGCAAAAAAAGAATGCAACTTAACAAACTTCGTCTCTGTTTTTGTTTAACAAATACACTATCGCTCAAAACAGCCTGTTGATTTTATTTTCGAAATCAGGAATAAAAGAAATCAGCAAAATTGAAAAGCCAGACTTTGGTATCTTGTTCAATATTAATCATGAAAAAACCTGTACTGGTAAATCCTGCTGACAGCACCCTTAACCTGAACAGTGTGGTACTTGATAATGTTTGTACTATGACAGCTTTAACCAAACACAACAAGCCTGTAGAACTCCGCAGGTACACGCCTGATGATCTGGAATCATTGTTGATTTACCTGCATCAACTAAGCCCGGGCACTGCAAAACGTTTTCAACCACACTCTTTCCGGAAAGAACATGTCGCTGATTTTTACAACAACCCCGAACATGAAGCATGGATAACAACCGACCCTGATACAAAAAAGATCATTGCCTATACTGTTGTTAAAAAAGGATATCTGCATCATGATTATCCACGCCTGCAGCAATATGGTGTACCTTTTTTTTACGACCATTGCTATACCATTGCTCCATCCGTAACAGATGAATGGCAAAGCTCAGGTGTGGGCCAATTATTATTTGATCATGTACTGAATGAAATAAAAAACAGGAATGCAAAACAACTGATCCTGTGGGGAGGGGTGCAAACAGATAATACGAAAGCGGTGCGCTTCTATCAAAAGAACGGATTCCGTTCATTAGGTCATTTTCAGCATAACGGGCTGAATGAAGACATGATGCTTCCTTTGTAACGTTCGTTTTTCTTTCTTCTCTTCCGCAGCAAAAGAACGAAGTAATACTACCACAGTTCAGAGGTATTATCTGCAGGCGGTATTGCGGCATTGTTTTCCACACTTTTTGTCCTCTTTCCACATCTCCACTTTGTACACAATAAGCCTTTGCCTATCTTCGTTTTTTATTTCAACCAGCCCATACCAATACTGTAAAACCGTTTCAACTGCTTATTAAAAAACAATATGCTATGAAGCTGTTTACGTCGGCCTTTTTATTTATTACTGTTACACTCATTTCGTGCTCTGCCAATTCTAACACTACAGGTAATTCAACTGAAAGTATTACGATTACAACGGGCGATGGTAAGAAAACAAATTCTTCTTCTCCTTCTACCCCCTCTTCAAACAAAACCGGTTTACGAAGCATGCAGAAATTTTACCGTACTGCAGGAACTGCTACCGGCGCCGTAAGAATTGTTATTGACAAATCGGATTATGAAATGCGGGTGTACGACAGCAAGGGGTTGCTGGCTGTTTATCCTGTTGTTTTTGGCTTGAAACCGCTTGAAGATAAATTTATGCAGGGCGACCGCAAAACACCAGAAGGCTCATTTAAAATAGTTTATGCAAAGCAACACCAGTTATGGAGAAAGATGCTGATGCTTGATTACCCAACTAAAGACAGTTACACGAAATTTAGAACAAGAAAAAGTAATGGGCTTGTACCAGCCAGTGCAAGCATTGGCAACGGCATTGGCATACATGGTGTAGAAAATGGGAACGATTATTTTATTGACCGCTATTATAACTGGACCAATGGCTGTATTGCACTTAAGAATACACACATTGATGATCTTGCCCGTTATGCAAAAACAGGCACAGTAGTCGTTATTCAGAAATAAACGGACAAGTTTAGTTGATGTTGCAGAGGTCTATCTCGTCAACTCCTTTTGTACTGATGATCACTTTATTAATCACTCCTTTCATATTGTAGTAAACAATCATAATACCGTACGCCATAGTGTAAGCTTCCCAATTAGTGTCTTTTACTTTAGGGTTGCCAAAACGTACAAACAGATCATCAACCTTTGCTCCCAGCACAGGCACGGTAAACTTTCCTTTAAATGCTTCGGTGATCACCACGTAGTCACGCTGTACATAAAAACAAATGCCTTTATCATCATAATACACACCACCTCCGCAGCCTGATTCATTTCCTTCTTTATCAGCTGAAGTAAAGCAGGGAAGTTTTGCTTTTATCTGTTCGGGATCGGCATTGGGTTTAGCTTCGTTGATCCAGCCTTTGTACACATCAACGGTAATAGGTCCGCAATCAGGTTTTGTTTTTAATTGTGCAGTTACGCTGCCCGTAATAACAACAACTAACAGAAAAGTAAAAGTAGATTTCATAGAAATTATTTGTGTAATACTACAAATTTCTATGCAAACACAGAACAGTGATCAACAAATGATCAGTTTGTTGTGCAAAGACTGATATCATCCGTGGTTTTGGTGCTGATGATCACTTTGTTCACAACCGAAGCTGTATTGTAATACACAATCATAATACCGTATGCCATTGTATAAGCTTCCCAGTTCGCATCTTTCAGTTTGGGATTACCAAAACGGGGAAACATGGCTGCTTTTTTTACGCCTAATACCGGCACGGTAAACTTTCCTTTGAACTTATCGGTGATCACAATATAATCCCGTAGTGTATAATACCGCACACCCTTATTATCCAGGAACACTCCTCCACCACATGTAGCAGTATTCCCTTCTTTTTCAGCCGATGTAAAACAAGGCAGCCTGGCTTTTATCTGCTCAGGATCGGCATTAGGTTTGGTTTCATTGATCCATCCTTTGTGTACATCTACCAGCAGGATGCCGCAATCGGGCTTTACGGTCAGTTGTGCTTTCAGCGAATAACTGCCCATGAGCAACAACAGAATAACAAAAGACTGTTTCATAGCAACTGTTTTGCAGAACTACTGCAAAATCCCTGCTAAACCCTATGCAGCTGAGAAGAAGTTTTTCGACACAGAGAAATTTTTATCTTCACCGCATGTTCTTCTTCCTGTCAAAAGTGCTCAATTTTCTTATTTCGCCATTCAACTGGTTGTTATTGTTTGTTCTCTTCAGTTTTTTTGTGAAAGATCCTAAGCGAAAAAAAAGATGGATCATTTTCTGCTTTGGCTGGTTCCTGCTGTTTTCCAACCCGTACCTGATCCATAAACTCACCATCAACTGGCAGGCCAAACAAAAAACGATGCAAACAAATGAACAATACCCTGTTGGTATTTTACTGGCAGGATTTGTTGGATTTGAGTTTAAATCGAAGCAAGGTTACTACGGTGCCGCCAGCGATCGTTTTATACAGGCTGTACGCTTATACAAACTGGGGCATATCAAAAAAATACTCATCAGTGGTGGCAGTGGCAGCATTAAACGACAGGAGTATAAAGAAGCTGATTTTGTAAAAGACCAGTTACAACAAATGGGTGTGGCAAAAGAAGATATCCTCAGCGAAAACCAGAGCCGTAATACATTTGAAAATGCACAGCTTTCAAAAAAACTTTTAGACTCCTTACAGATAAAAGGCCCTTACCTGCTTATTACATCGGCCATGCACATGAAACGTTCGCAGCAGGTGTTTACAAAAGCCGGGGTAACCACTGTGGCCTACCCCTGCAATTACAATGCTATTGACAACCCCCAGGAATTCCCAACAGCCATCACTCCATCTTATCATGCGTTTCATGGCTGGGATCAATACCTGAAAGAAGTGGTGGGATTACTGGTGTATAAGATGACGGGGAAAGCCTGAAGAAAGGGCGAAGCAGAAAGTAAAACCCTGTATTGGCGAACAGCTATCGGCTAAAGGCTAGTGGCTTCTCATTACAACTTTCTTGTTTCCACGGTATGCATTTCGCCCAACTTAAATAATACTTCTTCCAAACGGTTTTTAGGAATACTGATCTCCACATCGCAAAAAAGATTCTGCTCCTGCTTTACTACTGTGCAGTTGTATTGCTTAACAATCATCATCACATCGTTCATGCGTGTATAATCAAAATGCAGAAAATAATTTACTTCGATCTGCTTTTGTACGATGGGTGTTGTTTGCAGCGCAAGTGTTGTTGCAGTTTTGTAAGCATTGATCAAACCCGGCACGCCCAGTAATGTTCCGCCGAAATAACGTACCACAACCACAAGCACATTGGTCACCTGCCTGCTATCAATCTGACCAAGTATGGGGCGACCTGCACTGCCCGATGGTTCTCCATCATCACTTACCCGATACGTATTACCATCTGTCCCCAAACGATAGGCAAAACAATGATGCACTGCTTTCGGGTGTTCTTCTTTCAGCAGTTTCAACTTTTCCTTAAACTCATCTATTGATGCAATGGGGTAAGCATAAGCAAGAAAACGGCTGCCACGGTCTTTAAACTCGGCTACAACGGGTTGGGCAATGGTATAGTAAAATTCTTCGTTCATTTTTTGAATAAGCAACAGGCAATATGCAATTGTTAACCGTATGCGATCAATGCAATAGCAACAACAGACAGTGCAATGCCCAGCCAGTTTAGTTTTGATAATTTTTCGTTGAATAATAATAAAGCAGCAACAGTACTGAACAACACAATACCGGTATTGTTGATGGGAATGATGGCTGAACTGTTCCCTGCATTTTCTTTCAGCACATACATGAGGCACCAGATGGAAAAATAATTCGGTACACCGATCATTAAACCCGTCAGTATTGCTCTTGCATCAAACCGCATGCGTTTTGTGAACAACAGATACAACAATCCTATTACTCCAAATGTAGCTGCTGATGCAAATGCAGTGATGAGATAAGCATTATGATTAGACGAATCAATAAAACTGATCTCTACATATTTGATCATCGTATCAAGCAAGCCACTTGTAAAGAAGATAACCACGGGCAACAAATACCACCCGGCATTTACTTTTTTAGCTGATCTATTTGCTGCTGGTGCAGGCCAACAGGTAAAAGCTACGGCAGCCAACGCTACCAAAATGCCGAGTATTTTTAAACCAGTTGCTTCCTCATTATAGAGATAAATGGAAAACAGGAACGGAATAACCAGCGATAATTTATTGGCAACAGATGCAACAGCAACACCAAGCTTTTGCGTGGTAACAGCAATTACATTAAAGAGCGAAACAAAAACAAAACCCATGACCATTGCCCATTTAAACCAGGGTTCTTGTACAGATGTTTCAGAAATAGGAAAAGCGCCATTAACAAATGAGCCAGTGATTACACAAGTGATATAATTAAACACGATCGACTGGTATGTATTTACACCCAAACGCTCCACCACTTTAAAAGAAAGTGTGAGCCACGAGGTAAGTACAATACTGCCGATGAGAAATAACATGCCGGTGATTTAGGAATTGGGAGTTAGGAATTGGGGATTTGGAACTTGCATTTTGGAACTTGGATTCTGCTTTTGGTTTTTATACCAACAAATTTTATCGCTGCCTATCTGTTGCTGATTCGTTTGCATTTCATTTTGCAGTTGCGGTGCTTTCACTCCATCTGCAACTGTTAATGTTTCGTTGGTAATGATACGTGCTTCATCCCATATTCCTTCGTTGATGAAGTGTTGCAGCAGTTCAGCCCCGCCTTCTACAATTACGCTGTTGAGTTTTCGTTGATACAATGCCAGTAACATCTGTTGCACAACCGATCCGCTTCCACTCAATTGTTCATACTGCACTGAACCATCCTGTATTTGCTTTACATTGTTCAGCACAATGGTAGTTGCTTCGCCGTTAAATAATTTTAAGGATGATGGTAATTTTAATTGACGATCTACAACCAAACGAACAGGCTGCTTTTCTGCAGGCCAATAACGGTTGGTGAGTTGCGGATCATCGAGAAATGCTGTTTTAGACCCAACAAGGACAGCTGCATCTTCGCTGCGCCATTGATGCACCATTCGGTTTGTGAGTTCATTGCTGATGAGCAAACGCTCATCTGTGGCAGAGCCAATGATACCATTATTCGTTTGCGCCCATTTAAGGATCACATAAGGACGTTGTTGCTGATGAAACGTAAAGAAGCGTTTGTTGAGTTCCATGCATTCCTCCTTCAGCACATCAACGATCACTTCCACTCCTGCTGTTTTCAGTTTTTCAATTCCTTTTCCATCCACTTCTTTAAACGGATCACGACAACCGATAACAACTTTTGGAATGTTGTGTTTGATGATAAGATCGCTGCAGGGTGGTGTTTTGCCAAAATGGGCACAAGGTTCGAGAGAGACATACAAAGTTGATTCTTGCAGTTTCCCGGTCTGGCCGTTTTGAACGGCCTGACCTAAGCAGTTCACTTCTGCATGTGCTTCTCCATAACGCTGGTGCCAGCCTTCACCAATGATCACATCGTTATGCACCAGCACCGCCCCCACCATGGGGTTGGGCGCAACCGAACCAGCTCCTTTATGTGCCAGCTCAATACAGCGCTGCATATATGTTTCATGTGTCTGCAAGGCTGCAAAAGTAATGGTTTCAGAGCGAGTCGCAGGTATGCCATACTTTATAAAGCCCGTTTAAATTCATCATAACACTATAAGTATGGCATACCAATGGTAGCTTTGCACAAATGAACTGGCAGGAACAATATCAACACTTACGGGACGCATTAACTGCTGTACATGAACCCTCTGAAGCAGAAGCTATAGCCACATTGGTTGCAGAGCATGTTGGCGGAAAGAAACTGAACCAGCTGAAAACTGATGCAATTACAGATGATGAAGCACGGCAAATTAATCAGCATTTACAACAACTGCTCACCCACCGTCCCCTGCAATATGTGTTGAACGAAGCGTGGTTCTATGGTTTGAAGTTTGAAGTAAATGAAAGTGTGTTGATACCAAGACCGGAAACAGAAGAGTTGGTAGATTGGATCGTTAAAGAGGTACGGGATAAGAAGTACGAAGTACCAAGTGAGCCAATACCACTCACCCTCTTAGATATTGGAACCGGTAGTGGCTGCATCCCCATCTCGCTAAAAAAGAATTTGCCTGAAACAGATGTTACAGCAATTGATGTTTGCAGCGAAGCCTTGCATGTTGCAACAACAAATGCGGTGAATAGTGAAACAGAGATCAACTTTCAGTTGCTCGACTTTTTAGATGAAAGTAAATGGAACGATCTCGGCAACTACGATATCATCATCAGCAATCCGCCATACATTAAAAATACTGAATCAGGCAGCATGAGCAAACATGTGCTGGAGTTTGAACCGCACAAAGCATTGTTTGTTCCTGACGAAGATGCATTGTTGTTTTACCGCAAGATCGCTGATTTTGCCTTGCAGCATTTGCAACCCAACGGAGCTGTATTTGTGGAAATCAATCAGCAGCTGGGCAAAGAAACGGTTGAATTGTTTCAGCAAAAAGGATTTACAGTTGAATTACGAAAAGATATGAGTGGTAATGAACGGATGATTAAAGCAAGCCGTTAGCCGTTAGCCTTTAGTTCTTAGCCGATAGTAAAGCACTTACTAATGGCTATCGGCTAACGACAAACTACTTTTATTCCACTCCCTTCTTATCCACACTCATCACCGCCTTTACACCTAAACGATCAGCTGCTCGAAGTACTGCAGCAAAGCTTTCAATGGTGGCATTACGATCGGCATTGATCACAATACTCACCTCTTCGCCACCTGTACGTTTTGAATTAATGATCTGTGCAAGTGTGGTATCCATCAGCAATGGTTCCACCGGTTTTGAGCCCACATAAAAATGATTGGTCGCATCAATGGTTACCACCACTGTTTGTTTACTGCGGGTATTGCTTTTTGCTTTTGGCAACGAAGCCTTCCGCACATTGGGGTTTGCCAGCGTGGACACAATAAGAAAAAACATAAGGAGGATGAACAGGATATCGTTCAACGCATCCGTAAACACTTCCGACGATTCCGTTCGTTTCTTTCGTAGATTCATTCGTCAGTTTTTTAACGGGTGGGTTCCTGTAATACATCAAGAAAATCGGCTGCAGAAGCTTCCATTTTGTTAATGGCTTTCTCCACCTGCGTGTGCAGGATATTATGAAAAAGATAAGCCACTAACCCAATAATGAGACCGGTAATGGACGTAATGAGTTTTGTATAGATACCTCCGGCAAT
>NZ_CAMLGT010000120.1 GCF_946479605.1 uncultured Lacibacter sp. | reverse complement strand
GGTTATTATACACCCGGCTGCTGTCGGCATTAACGATCACTCCTCTTGAAATTTTTACTGAAGATGGAATGAACAGCCCGATGATTGTTATCACTGCAAACAACCCAATAAGCACAAACAAAAACATTTTTATTAAACGCATAAAAGAAGGTTAAGGGTTAAGGATTGAAGGTTATGAGTTCAACCCAAATCCTAAATCATAAATCCTAAATCAGACATCATTATCATTCCCAACGAAACACTTTAATAGCCACGGCATACAACACAACTCCCCACAAACCGAGTATACCTAACTGTTTGCCGCAATCGATCAGATGGCTTCCTTCAAATGCAACATTGCGCATGGCATCGTTCAGGTGTGTGAGGGGTAATATTTTACAAATAGGTTGTAACCATTTAGGAAATGTATCAACAGAAAAGAATGTACCTGCCAGTAAAAATTGTGGTAGCGTAAACATATTGGCAAATGGTGGAATGGTACTTTCATTTTTTGCCAGACCGCTCACAATAAAACCAAAGCCCATGAATACAATCAACCCAACAAGACTTAGTATCAGCATTTCAAGAAAAGTAACCACACCATGCACAAGTGTAAATCCAAAAACAAAACGGCCAATCAACAGAATAACAACTGCGGTAATAAGTTGAAACAATACACGGCTGATGCCTTCGCCAAATAAAATATAACCACGCCTGATGGGAGTGGCAAAAAATCGTTTCAATACCAGTTGCTGACGCAGATTAAAAAACAAAAATGCTACACCAAAAACACCTGCACTCAATAATGAAAAGCCTAACTGTCCGGGCAAAATAAAATCGATGGTCTTATATACACGGCCGGGCAAGGGTTCAGGCAGCTCAATCTTTGCATACGTTGGTGCATCCGGTGCTTTTCTGCGATCGATATCGACAATAATATCTTTTACTGTTGATTGAAGTATTGCCAGGCGATCAACACTTGCAGTAGATGTTTGGATACTGATATTGTATAACGGGAACGTATCAGTACCGTTAGGCTTCATATCAAGAATAGCCGTGATCCTTCCTTTCGAAAGGTCATTACGTAATTCCTCTTCTGACTTTTCAACGATCCTGATTGTTTTATACTTACTGAGCTGCTGGTACACCGCATTATTTTGAGAAGTATCCGTTCCCTTGGTAAAACCGATCCGCACTGTTGGGCTGCCGCCACCAATAAATCCAAACACCAGGATGAAAATGAGCGGAAAAGCAAAGCTGAAAATAACAGCCGAGGGACTGCGGAATATTGCCCTGAAACTTGCCCTGGAAATAGCCAGCATTGCTTTCCACTGGCTGTAAGGTTGACTCATGGCGCAAAGCTATTTGTTTATGCCGTTGCCTGAAAAACTTTTTCCTGCCATACTTTTACAGCATGTCGCTACACAAGGTTTACATTTTATTAGGCAGCAACCAGGGACAACGAAAACAATTTCTCAAAAAAGCGATTCTGTTGATGAGTGAGCGCTGCGGCAGCATCAGCAAGGAGTCCTCGGTTTATGAAACAGCTGCATGGGGTCAAACAAGCCAGGCTGCATTTCTGAACAAAGTGGTCGTATTACAAACCTCTCTTTCACCTGATGACCTGATGAAAACGCTGTTGCAGATTGAACAGGAACTTGGCCGTGTGCGTACTGAAAAATACGGGCCACGTACAATTGACCTCGACATCTTGTTTTACAATGACCTTATTTATCATTCAGCGGTTGTAACACTTCCCCACCCTGCCATACAGGACAGGCGCTTTGTGCTTATTCCGCTCACAGAATTATCGCCCCGAAAAATTCACCCGGTATATAAAAAAACCATCGGCACTTTATTGAGAGAATGTGCCGATCAACTGGCTGTAAAAAAACTTGCTTAAAGTCAGGCCGTTCTTTCAGCTTCTTTCATGTATTTAAATACAATATCGGCCAGACTTTATCTCTATCAACTCGTTTTTTGCCTTGCAAATTTGTAACTGTATGGCTTAATACATCTATTTTTCCACAAACTGTATAAGTTGATGCCGCCATTTCACGGCTTGTTTTAATTTGCCCCCGGATGAAATACAATTTTGTAACAATAGAGGGAAATATTGGTGCAGGTAAAACAACACTGGCACATTTACTAAGCAAACATTACAATGCACGACTGATACTGGAAGAGTTTGCCGACAATCCTTTCCTGCCAAAGTTTTATGAAAACCCGCAACAGTTTGCTTTTCCGCTGGAACTGTTTTTTATGGCAGAGCGTTACAAACAATTAAAAGACTTGCTGCATACACAGGATCTGTTTAACTCCATTACCATATCGGATTACCTGTTTACCAAATGTCTCTTGTTTGCAAAAGTAAACCTGCCAGCAGATGAGTTCCGTTTATATCAAAATCTGTTCGATATTATACATCAGCAGCTGGTACAGCCAGACATATTAATTTACCTGCACTCTCCTGTTTCACGTTTGCAACAAAACATCCGCAAACGTAACCGCAGTTATGAACAGCAGATTGCGGATGAATATCTTTTCAGCATCCAGGAAACATATACCCAATACATTAAACAACACAACATAAAAACACTTTTTGTTGATGCCAGCAATGCTGATTTCCTGGGCAATAAAGAACACCTGCAGATCATTATTGATGCACTGGATAAAGAATATGAGCAGGGCCAGCACTATATAACGCTTGGGTAATTGTTTCATTCATAGATTTGCTTGTGGCAAAATCTCTTTCAAACGATCCTTTCGAATCTGTTCGCATAACCGAATTCCGGAATTTTATTATCGGCCGTTTCCTGTTCATCATGGGCTTGCGTATGATGGGCACATTGGTTGGCTGGTGGATGTATGAACTTACGGGCGATCCTTTAGCACTTGGTCTCGTTGGCCTTGCTGAAGTTATTCCTGCAGTATCAATGGCACTGTATGCCGGTCATGTGGTTGATCTCAGCGACAGGAGGAATATGATCCTCCGTTCGGTATTATCATATGGCTTGTGTGTTGCATTACTCATCTTTGTTTCAACAGCTTACTTTGAAGATAGTTTTGGTAAATCAACCATCACCACTCTTATTTACATCGTCATTTTTATTACAGGTATCACAAGAGCATTCAGCGGCCCGTCCTTTGGCGCCATCTTATCGCAGCTTGTGCCAAAAACAACATTGCCCAATGCTGTTACATGGAGCCAGGGCACATGGCTTTCTGCTTCTGTTACCGGCCATTCGCTGGCTGGTTTTATGATCGCCGGTTTTGGCATCACCGGTACACTCACCAGCATCATCCTTTCTATTTCACTGGCATTACTCATTTTTAATACTATCGGAAATAAACCGGCACCCGCACAGGCAGAAAAGAAAACATGGGAAAGCATGAAAGAAGGTTTACGGTTTGTGTATAAAACAAAAGAAGTATTAGGAGCATTGGTGCTCGATCTGTTTGCTGTTTTGTTTGGAGGCGCAGTAGCCATGGTACCTGTTTTTGCAAAAGATATTCTGAAGGTGGGGCCCATTGGTTTTGGCTGGCTCAATGCAGCTGCTGATTTTGGTGCCATTGTTATTGTGGTGATGCTCACTGTTTTCCCATTGCGTAAACAGCAAGGCCGCCTATTGCTGTATGCTGTTGCAGGTTTTGGCTTGTGCATCATTGTTTTTGGCATTTCAACATTCTTCTGGTTATCGTTCTTTGCATTGTTTATTGCAGGTATGCTGGATGGTATCAGTGTAGTTGTGCGTGGCACCATTCTTCAACTGAAAACGCCCGATGAACTAAGAGGCCGGGTGTTAAGCGTAAACAGCATGTTCATTAACAGCAGCAATGAGCTGGGTCAGTTTGAAAGCGGCGTCGCTGCAAGGCTAATGGGTGTAGTACCATCAGTGATCTTTGGTGGATGCATGACTGTAGCGGTTGTTATCGGCACTTGGTTTAAAGCACCCACTCTGCGTAAACTGGAATATTAGTACTGAATAATTATATTTATAAAAATAATCCCATGAAACTTCACATTGCATTCCTGTGCCTGCTGTTTTCTTTTTCATTGCATGCGCAAACACCTGAACTATTGTTAGACAGTGCCGCCCAACAAATGGATATTGAAAACTATGGCAAAGCCATTAACTATTTTAACAGAGCTATCCTGAAAGACAGTAATCATTCTGAAGCATACCACCGCAGAGGCTTTGCTTATGAAAAAATGAAAGACTATGAAAGCGCAATGCTTGATTATAATAAAGCATTGATCAAAGACAACAAATCATGTGACGCCTATCTCAGAAGAGCAGACCTGCTGGCACGTTATGAATATTATTCTTACGCATTAACCGACTATAACAACGCATTCCGTTTTGCAAAGAATGATACCCTAAAAGAAGTGATCTATATAAACAGGGCACAAACAAAACGGATGCTGAAAGATATTCCCGGTGCTGTACAGGATTATAAAGATGCGATTACAATAAATCCTAAATGTATTGCCGCCATGACAAACCTGGGAGCCGTTTTACCTGATATTGGCGAATCAAAACAAGCCATTGCCTACCTGGAAATGGCGTTGCAGATCGATTCAACATTTGATGCTGTGTTTGGCAACCTTGCTTTTTTGTATTCAGAACTTGAGCAATTTGAAAAAGCACTTGGCTACAGCAACCGCTTGCTCAAGATGCATCCAAACGAGCCATACGCTCTTAACAACCGAGGTTATATCCGTTTTAAACTGAAGGATATTGAAGGCGCACTGGAAGACATCAATAATTCCATTACCCAACTTCCATCCAATTCCTATGCGTACAGGAACAGAGGATTAATTTACCTGAAGCAAAAGAAAAACAAAGAAGCTTGTATTGACTTTCAGAAAGCACTCAAATTCGGTTTCTCAGAATATTACGGCGATGAAGTGCAAAAGCTGGTTGACCAGCACTGCAAGCAAAAAGAAACTGATCCGTCTATTAACTCACTTTAATAAACGCAGCCTGTGTGGATCGGAATTTTCATTGCCATTTTTGTAACAGTTGTATTCTTCAGCCTTAACAAAAACAGAGACACTTCTTTTCAAAGTTCTGAAAACAACAATGATAATAGCGGAGGCGGCTATGATTATTCTGATAACGATCACAGTAATGATTCTTCATCTGATAGCAGTGATGGCGGAGGTGATGGTAGCAGTGATTAATAAAACGACAACCTGTAAACTACTTGCCCCAGCGAAACGTTTTCACATCAATTCCTGCAAGATCAAGCACACGGTCAACAACAGTTGCTGCCACATCTTCTATTGTTTGCGGCACACTGTAAAAACTTGGTGTAGCCGGGCAAATGATGCCGCCTGCAAGTGTTACCGTTTCCATATTACGAATATGAATAAGATTGTAAGGCGTTTCACGAACAACGCAGATGAGTTTTCTTCTTTCTTTCAGCACCACATCGGCTGCACGTGTAATCAAATCGTTTGATACACCCGCAGCAATACGGCCAAGCGTGCCCATGCTGCATGGCACCACAATCATGGTGTTAAACTTTCCTGAGCCCGATGCAAAAGCTGCAGTAAAATCGGTAGTGGAATATATGTTGAACGGAAGCTCATTATATGAGTCATCTCCCAGTTCAGTCCGCCACACTTCTTTTGCATTCTCTGTCATTACAACAGCCACCTCGGTCCATTGTTCTTTTGCAAGCAATAGTTTTTGCAACAGCAGTTTTGCATAGATAGAACCACTGGCGCCTGTAACTGAAATAACAATTTTATGCACGGGAAAGCGTTTAATTTTGTAACAGTAACAAAAATACTATGCAAAAGTTTTGTTTTTACTCCGTCCTTTTCTTTCTCTTCATCAGCATCAGTTCATTTCAGCAAAAGCAACCAAAAGAAAAGCTGAACTGGATAAGTTTAGAAGAAGCTGAACAAAAAGCGAAAACCGACCCCCGCCCCATACTTGTTGACCTTTATACCGACTGGTGTGGCTGGTGCAAGGTGATGGATCGTAAAACTTATACAAGCCAGGATCTTATAAAGTACCTGAATGCAAATTTTTATACCGTAAAACTGAATGCCGAAACAAGAAATGAAGTGATCTGGAAAGGCAAAGTATATAAGTTTAACCCGTCCTATAAAACCAATGAAATAGCAATCACACTTACGGCAGGTGAGTTAGCTTACCCCACAACTGTGATCATTCCTTCCTTAAGTGATGAGCCGCAGCCTATTTCAGGGATGCTTGAGGTAAAGGAAATGGAACTGGTTACCCGGTACTTTGCTGAAAAAAAATACCCCAACGTGAGCTTCGATGACTATGCAAAAAAATTTAAGCCAAGCTGGAAATAATTTAACGTTTCAACAATAATTAAAAAAAATTAGCTATTTTGCCATTGATGATAAGGTTTAATGGTTAATGGTAACTGATTAGCGCCTCTTCTTTTACAGAAGAGGCTTTTTTGTGCCCGCAAAGATCGAAATGCCCCTGTTTTGCCATCAGCTTGCCGAATTATGACAATGCCATGCAACTCATAAAAAAAATATTCAGTCTATTTGTGTGATGATAAGGTTTAATGGTTAATGGTAACTGATTAGCCATATCCCCACCTTTCCAGGCGGGGATATTTTTTTGTCCATACATGAGCATAAAAAAAGGCTCATTGCTGAGCCCTTTAAAAAATTTCATGCTGCAATTATTTACCCGATACGACTGAACTGGCAAAGATCATATACATTGGTCCTTGCGGTATAAATGCAGCCGGCATGTGTTGATTTTTTTCAGCAGGTACACTTACAATCGTTTTATTTCCAAAACTGGCTACCTTATAAAAATTATAACGCTCCATGGTTTTTCGGCTGTCTAACCTTTCCTGTAATGTGTTTACACCATCGGGCCATGTTCCTTCTTTTGCGTAACGTATAATTTCATCGATCATTGATTTGTTATTCAATTGTTTCGACACTTCTGTTTTTTCTGCCTGCGACAAATTATAGGTAGAATACATTTCACCCATATCAGTAATTTTTACGGCAGTTGCTTTCTTGCCATCAATATAAAAACCTTTTGTACAAGCTGTGAGGGTAACTGCAACAAAAAGAAAGGCAATTACAGGTTTGATCATTTTCATTCTGAAGATTTTAGAGTTGCGCCTGTACTATGCAGGCAGGGTAAATTTATTTATGCCTGAAAGTAAAGATTAATTTTATTCTGCAAAACTTTAGCTGCTTTGCTCCTGTTAAATAAATGTTGAAGGAAAATCATTTCTGCCGAACAAGGTTTTCCAACACATAATACGTGATGGGGCAAAACGTACTGTTCTTAAGAGTAAGCTGGGGCCGCTTCAGGATTACATCCTCATCCGTATAAGGAAAACGTTCACAATCCGATGGACGCACATCATAAATGCTGCAATAATTATCAGCACCAAGAAAAGGACAAGGCTTTGTTTTCACAACATAATCGCCTTCGTTATCAAGGTTCAGGTATTGATCAATAAACTCCCCTTCTTTCATACGCAGGTGTTTGCTGATGCGTTTAATATCCGGTGTTTTAAACCGTGGGGAATAATTTTTACAACAATTGGCGCATTGCAGACAATCAACTTTCTCAAATGCCTCTTCATGCAAGTCGGGCAGTTGCTTCAACACTTTATTCTTTTCTGCACGCTTCAGGAAACGGGCATATTCTTTTTGTCTTTCTGCTGCTTTCTTTTCCCAATTATGTAAGAGATCCTCGGCCATGCTGCAAATGTAAGTGTTAGCCCAAAGAGGCTGGTTATTTGCACTACCTTCTCAACCAGTCGCAAAAAAATAAGCAGAAAATATTGCGAAACCGAATGGTTGCATGTATATTTGCAACCGAACGGTTTCGTATAAACCCTTTTTATGAGAAGAGACGTTTTTCAGGCAATAGCCGATCCAACCCGGAGAGCTATTATAGTACTGGTTGCTACGCAGGCAATGACCCCGAATGCACTTGCCGAACATTTCGACAGCACAAGACAGGCAATATCAAAACACCTGCGCATTTTAACTGAATGCGAACTGGTAAAGCAGGAACAGAACGGAAGAGAAATCTATTATCACCTGAATGCTAAAAAAATGAAAGAGGTAGCTGATTTTATTGAACCCTTCCGCCAGATGTGGGACACAAGATTTAATCAGTTAGACACTGTTTTATCAACTATAAAAACAAAAAAAAATGAGTACGAATAAAACAAATGTTACAAAAGATTTTCAGGAAAAATCAATTGTTGTATCAAGAGAATTTGAGGCTCCGCTTGCTGATGTATGGCGTGCTTTTACCGAAAGTCAATTACTCGATCAGTGGTGGGGACCAGCACCCTGGCGTGCAGAAACAAAATCGCAGGATTTTAAACCAGGTGGCTTTTGGCTGTATGCCATGGTTGGACCAGAAGATCAGCGGCACTGGGCACGTATGGATTATATTTCCATTACGCACCATAAAGGTTTTGAACTGGAAGACAGTTTTTGTGATGAGAACGGAACAATAAACCAGGAACTGCCGGTATCAAAAGGACATAATATTTTCAGCGAAACGAAAACAGGAACAACAGTAGAATTTAAAATGATCTATCCAACAGAACAGAGTTTACAAACCATTGTCGAAATGGGTTTTGAACAGGGCATTTCCATCTGTTTCGATCAGTTGGAATCTTTGTTGAAAAAATAAGAGAAGCTGCAAGCTGTTAGCTGCAAGTCAATACATACCCTGGCATTTATTAACTCCTATAAAAATCAGGAAATGGCTTGCAGCTAGTAGCTAATAGCTTTCTTCTCTGTGCAACCGTTTTCACAGCCTTTCCCCAACCGCTAACATGCGTTTATTTGAATTACTTCTGCCCGTAACTTTGCACGTCTTTAATTTTCGGCATGAGGAAAAGTTAAAGATGGGCTGGCAACAGCTTCTTTTCAAATAACAGATCTGTTTAAACGAACGAAACAAATGAATCTTTTTGAAGCACAACAAAACGAATTTTCCCGCAGACACATTGGCACTACAGGATCCGAAGCAAGCCTGTTAAAAACCATCGGGGTAAACAGCCTTGATGAGCTGATTGACAAAACCGTACCGGCAGCAATCCGTAACAACGAAAAGCTGGACCTGCCCGATGCCATGAGCGAGGCGGATTTGTTGAAGCATCTGAAAGACATTTCGCTCAACAATAAATTATTCAAAAACTATATTGGCCAAGGTTATTACGATACCATTACGCCTTCGGTGATTCTGCGTAACATTTTTGAAAACCCGGGTTGGTACACACAATACACACCTTACCAGGCCGAAATTTCGCAAGGCCGTTTGGAAAGCTTACTCAACTTCCAGACCATGGTGAGCGATCTTACCGGTTTACCTATAGCCAATGCTTCTTTGCTGGATGAAGCAACTGCAGCTGCAGAAGCCATGAACATGCTGTTTCACCATGTAAATAAAACCGACGTTATCAATGCGCCGAAGTTTTTTGTAGATGAGCAGGTATTTCCACAAACCAAAGACGTATTGATTACACGTGGCACACCGCTGGGCATTGCATTGGTGTTTGGAGATTATAAAACTGCCACTATCGACAATACTTATTTTGGCGCATTGGTGCAGTACCCCAACAATGTTGGTTCGGTTGAAGATTACCGTGCATTTATACATCAAGTACAAAGTGTTGGCGGTTTCGTAGCCATGGCTACCGATCTGCTGGCGTTAACCTTATTAACATCGCCCGGCGAACTGGGTGCTGATGTTGCTTTTGGTTCGGCACAACGTTTTGGTGTACCGCTTGGTTATGGCGGACCGCATGCTGCGTTCTTTACCTGTAAAGACGAATTTAAACGTTCGATTCCCGGCCGTATCATTGGTGTAAGCATCGATGCACAAAACAACCGTGCATTGCGTATGGCGTTGCAAACACGTGAACAGCACATTAAACGTGAAAAAGCAACCTCAAACATTTGTACAGCACAGGCATTACTCGCCAACATGGCGGCAATGTATGCGGTGTATCATGGTCCGCAGGGATTAAAAAATATCGCTACACGTGTAGCCGTGCTTGCACAGGTTGTAGGCGATGCATTAACAGAAAGAGGTTTTGAATTACTGAGCAATTCATTCTTTGATACCATTGCTGTGAAAGTAAACGACCTTGCAGCTATAAAAGCAAAAGCAGAAAAACAGGAAATTAACCTGCGCTATATTGATGCAACGACAATAGGTATTTCAGTTGATGAAACAACCAATCTTGAAGATCTGTACGATCTCATCAATTGCTTTGTAAACGATGTAGATCCTGTACATTTCGCAGTTGCAGAAGATGTGCAACTCAACCATATTCCTGCTGCACTTACAAGAACAAGTGCTTACCTCACGCATCCCAACTTTAATACGCATAACAGCGAAAGCCAGATGATGCGTTACATCAAGCAGCTGGAAAACAAAGATCTATCGTTGAACACATCAATGATTTCGCTGGGCAGCTGTACCATGAAGCTGAATGCTGCAACACAAATGATGCCGCTCAGCTGGGCACACTGGAGCAAAGTACATCCGTTTGCACCGGCCGATCAAACAAAAGGCTATCAGCAGATCGTTGATGAATTATCACAATACCTGGCAGAAATTACCGGTTTTGATGCAACCAGTTTGCAGCCCAACAGTGGTGCACAAGGTGAGTACGCTGGTTTGCTCGCTATTCGTGATTATCATTTAGCAAACGGCAATGCAAACCGCAACATCATTCTTATTCCTATTTCTGCACACGGTACCAACCCTGCAAGTGCTGTAATGGCGGGTATGAAAGTGGTTGTAGTAAAAGCATTGGAAAACGGTTACATTGATGTGGCCGACTTTAAAGCAAAAGCAGAACAACACAGCGCCAACCTTGCAGGTGTAATGATTACTTACCCCAGCACGTACGGTGTGTTTGAAGAAACTGTAAAAGAGATTTGCGCTATTGTACACGAACATGGCGGACAAGTATACATGGATGGTGCAAATATGAATGCACAGGTTGGTTTAACATCACCCGGTTTAATCGGTGCCGATGTTTGCCA
>NZ_CAMLGT010000119.1 GCF_946479605.1 uncultured Lacibacter sp. | reverse complement strand
ACAGGATGGATGTTTGTTTAACACATCCTGTGGCACCACCAGCAAATGATGATTGCAGCGGATCTACGTTGTTAACATCTTCCACCTCGTGTAGCAATACTGCTTCAACATTATACTATGCTACAAGCAGCACGGGTACCATTCCAGCCGGTTGCAGTGTAAGTGGAACAGTATATGAAGTATGGTTCAGGTATGTTGCTACAGCCACTTCGCAACTTGTGAGTTTGAGTAGTTTGGGCAGTTCGCTTTCAAGTAGCTCAACATATATTCAAATGTTCAGCAGCTCAAATGGACTTTGCTCAGGTACATTAACATCTTTGGGTTGTAGCGCAGCAAGCTCAAGTCTGAGTGTAAGCTCTCTTACAGTAGGTACTACATATTATATACGTGTATTTGTAGCTAGCAATCCCATTGGTATTTCTTCGGCAGCGTATGCATTTAATATATGTGTACAGCAAAGCGGTGGAAATGATGCCTGTGTAAATGCAATTCAGTTAACAAGCGGTACTTCTTGCAATACTGTTTCAGGTACATTAAATGGAGCAACAGCATCTTCTCCGGTAGTAGCAGTTTCCGGTTGTGGTAATACAGGTGCAGCAGATGTTTGGTATAGCTTTGTTGCACAATCAACTAATCCAACAGTAACATTTAATAAAGGAGGAATTCCTTCAAACGGGAGCAATAGAGGCTCAATACAGATATTACAAGGATCTTGTGGTTCTTTTTCTCAATTATATTGCTCGAATACAAATGGATCTGTTGATGTAGCTACATCTGGATTAACAATCGGGCAGACATATTATATACGGATATTTTCAAATCAGACAACAACACCAACAAGTACATGGACCTTTACACTTTGTGTTACAGATCCGGCAAGCAATTTCTCCATTGTAACAGCAAAGAGTTATGTGAACATAACAAAGAGTAATGGTGGTGGCAGTATTGATGTTGGCGATGTATTGGAGATCCGGGCAACCATTTCAATTTCTGGGACTTCCGGGTCAACTCCGGTTGACAGTTTAAGTTTTCATGATACGCTTAAAGCTGGAGCAGGCTTTGCATACCAAACAGGTACATTGGCCATGCGTACCAATGAAGGAAAAATACATGGCTCGGTTTTAACGGAGGCTGCGGGTGATGATGCAGGTTTTGCTTTGGGTTCCGGAGCAGGAACTGATACAATTATCCGGATGAATTTTGGAACCGGTGCCAGCTCTTCAAGAGGCGGCTTGGTAACTGTTTCAACGGGTAGCCCTACACCTACTTATCCTAAAACTGCTGCGCATAACTATTTAGTGATGGCTACCTACAGGGTTGTAGTTAATCGGGTCGAGGGTACGAAAATTAATTTTGGCGGGGGCTCATTCCGTTACCGGGATCGGACAACCGGAGCATTCAATGTAATTTCTTTTCCGAACGACAGTTTAATGGTTTACGCCTCACCAACTGTTTGCCCGAATGCTGTTTCTGCATCGAATGTAATTGGTGATGAGTTTAATGGAACTTTTGGAACTGCAACTGGAACAAACCAGCAAAACCGAACGCCTTCGGCAAACACAAACTATGGTTATAAGTCTTTCACAAATGGTACTCCTAATGATAATTTTTACGGAATAACGAATAATACAGCATCGAATGGGGTTCATACAAATAGGTATGCACCAATTCCTACATTGTCGGGTGATACATCAAGGGTTTTTGGTGTTTGGGATATAAGCGGAGATCATACCGGAGCAACTGATCAAACAATGGGCAACCCCCCATGTGATAGAACCTTACCAGTAAGTCCAACCAACCCTTGTGGCTATATGATGGTGTTTAATGCTGCATATAAAATGGATACAGCTTTCCAGTTTAATGTAGCCAATGCCTGCCCGAATACGTACTATGAAGTATCTGCATGGTTTAAAAATGTGTGCTATAAATGTGGACAGGATTCTATGGGGAGAGGACAATGGAGTGGTTCAAGTTATATTCCCACTGCAGCTAATGACACGGCAGGTGTTCGTCCAAACATTGCTATTAAGGTAAACAACCTTGATTATTATAATACAGGTGATATCAGGCACCAGGCGGCAGGTGCTCCAAGAATGTCAACTACAGCCGATTCGGCTAACCGTTGGGTGCAACGTGCATTTGTGTACCGGACAGATGCCACTACTACTAACTTTACATTAACCTTCCGCAACAATGCTCCTGGTGGCGGTGGTAACGACTGGGCCATTGATGATATCTCTTTCAAAACCTGTTCGCCTACTTTGCAAATGACACCAAATGCAAGCCAGACATTTTGTGCCAACAATCAGGTGGATATGCGTGTGTTTGTGGAATCGTATTATAACATGTACCAGTATTACGAATGGGAAAGAAGTACCGATGGCGGTAATACATGGGGTGTTGCGCCTGAAGTGACTGGTCCGCAATCATTCAGTTATACCAATATGGGCAATGGGTACAGAGATACTGTTGCTTATCCTTCTATCATTGCTTCATCAACCACAAATGGATACCGCTACCGCATACGTGTAGCAACAACGCAAAGCGGTTTATCAAACTCATGTGCTGTATTTAATACGGACGAAGTAATTGTGATCAATGTGGCAGATCCAACAAGCTGTAGTGTATTGCCCGCAGACCTGTTGAAATTTAATGTGCAGTTGCACAATGAAACAGGCGTGCTTACCTGGATAACAAAGAATGAAAACCTGAAAGGGTATGAAATAGAAAGCAGTAAGGATGGTGTACATTTCAATTATATTGGCTACGTAAATGCCAAGGCTGCTGATGATGGAGAAGTGAGCTACACATTTAATGACCCGACAGCAGTTTCAGGAAAAGTGTACTATCGTTTAAAGATGGTGGGTAAAGTAACCGGCAGCAACAAATACAGCAATACACTTTCTGTAACATTATTGCGTACAAATAAATTAGAGATCAGCAATCTTGTAAACCCGTTTGTAAACAAAGTAAACTTCCAGTTGAATGCTTTCCGTAATGAAGAAGTACAATTACTGTTAACAGATGCTTTGGGAAATCCGATTGTTCGTAAGGAAGTAATGGTAAGCAAAGGTGTAAATGCTGTTTCGTTTGATGTGCCGCAGCATATTGCAAAAGGTTCTTACTTGTTGCGTGTTGTATCAGCTTCAGGCGCTATCAACAAGATCATTCAGAAACAATAAGCCAATAATCATATTTACTAGTAAAAAGAAAGCCCGGTTAATTTAACCGGGCTTTCTTTTCTGTTATAGTTTGAGTATTTTGTTTGATGATTACATGACCTGCGTATCATCACTCACATTAGAGTCGGTTTCTACAGTTGTATTGGTTTCATCTTCCTTACTCTGTTTAAAGAACCTTTTTTGAAAAACAAGGATGGTGATGACGCCTGTTGAAATAGATGCATCGGCTATATTAAAAATAGCCTGGAAGAAGGTAAACGGTTTGCCACCCCAGATGGGCACCCAGCCCGGCATCATTTTGTTTTCAATAAGGGGGAAATACAGCATATCTACCACATGGCCATGAAGAAAAGAGGAATAACCTTTGCCTGTTGCTTTTGCCAAACCATCGTAGCCAAAATAAGTATCAGTAGCGGCGTTATAGATCATGCCTTTATCGAAGATCATTCCGTAAAACAAACTGTCAATTAAATTGCCCATTGCACCGGCATAGATCAATGCAGCGCAAATAATAAATCCTTTGTGGTATTTTTCTTTTACAATTTTTACAAGATACCAGCTACCAAACAATACTGCGCCTAAGCGGAAAAGAGTAAGCGCCATTTTTGCCCATTCGCTGTTGCCCAGTTTCCAGCCATAAGCCATCCCCGCATTTTCAATAAAGTACAGGCGGAACCAGCGGCCCAGGATATATTTTTCATCCTGGTATTCCATGGTTGTTTTGATCCAGATCTTCAAGCCCTGATCAGCAAACAGGATAATTAGAATAATGAATATAACGTAACGAAGTTTCACGAAATCAAATTTTAGGCGACAAAGATAGAGGAAAGAGTGTGAAGCCGCACGCTGTTGGCTGCTGCTGCCCAGTGGTGCAGCACTATCAATAAATGTGTTTGGGATGCATAAGCCAAACCTAAATGTGTTAAACAACGTGAAATTTATTCTTCGAAATACACCCTTTTCACCCGTTGGCTGATACCGGTCATCAGTTCGTAAGCAATGGTCTGGCTTTGTTTGGCAACTTCCACAACAGAAAGCGCAGGACCAAAAACAATTACTTCATCTCCTTCACGTACATCAGCAATGCCAGTAATATCAAGCATGGTCATATCCATACAAACTGTGCCGATAACAGGTGCCTGTTTACCATGAATGAGCATGTAACCGTTGCCGTTACTAAGGTTGCGTGGATAACCATCGGCATAACCAATACGCACAGTGGCAATGGCAGATGGTTTTGTAATAATACCCCTGCGGTTGTAACCCACCGTGTCACCAGGTTGCAGCTGTTTAATTTGCGCTATGGTGGTTTTCAGTTGAAGCGCTTCTTCCAGGTGCAGCATACCGGCAGCAGAGCTTACACCATACATACCAATGCCAAGCCGCACCATATCGTATTGCAATTGGGGGTGACGGATGGTACCGTGTGAATTATCAATGTGCCGGATGAATGTATAATCAAGCTGCGATTGAAGAAAAGAGCATGCTGCTTCAAACTGTGTTGCCTGCTGTAATGTAAATGCATCTTCAGCAGGATCTTCACTTGCTGCAAGGTGACTGAATACGGATTGTACAGTGAAAGTATTCTTCTTCAGTATTTCAGCAAGTGCAGGTAATTCCTGTTGCATAAAACCCAGCCTGTGCATACCTGTATCAATTTTTATATGCACAGGGTAACTGCTGATGCCTTCTTTTTCAAGGTAGGTTTCAAATGCATGTAGTATAGAAAAAGAAAATAATTCAGGTTCAAGGTTATGGTCAATAAGTGCATCAAACGTTACAGGTTCGGGATTCATCACCATAATGGGCAATGTAATACCTGCTTTACGTAACGCCACGCCTTCATCAGTAAAAGCAACAGCTAAGTAATCGGCTTTCATGAACTGCAACAGGTTGGCAATTTCATAACTGCCGCTGCCGTATGAAAATGCCTTTACCATTGCCATGATCTTTGTTGATGGTTTCAACAACTGCTGATGTGCCCTGATGTTCCGTTCAATGGCACCCAGGTTTATTTCTAAAACTGTTTGGTGCGTTTTCTGTTCAAGCATTTGTGCAATACGATCGAGTTCAAACGAACGTGCACCTTTGATTAGAATCGTTTCGTTCTGAAAACCTAAAGAGGGCAATTGCTCAGCTAACTCTGCAGTGGAAGAAAAACTATGTACTGCAGTAGTTCCTTCAACGAGTGGTGCCAACAGCAATTTTGTTTTTTCTCCAACAGTAATCAGCCTGTTGATATGGTGCTGCTGCATAAGTGCAGCAATGGATGCATAAGTAGCAGGTTCCTGCCCGGCTATTAATTGAAAGTCAGAGAGAATAACGCTTCGGCTTGTATGCTGGCCTTGTTGCAACAGCATATTCAAAGCAATGGTGAGTGAACTTAAATCGGCACTGTAACTATCGTTAATGATGGTTGTATTGTGCAACCCGCTTTTCAATTCAAGACGAAGACTTACAGGACGGAGTTGTGTGAATTTATCTTTGATGTTACTAAACGGAACATTCAGATAAAGACAGGCAGAAAGACAGGTGACTGCATTTTCAACAGAAGCATCATCTGTAAATGGGATTGTGATGTTGTCTGCTAATGTTTCGGTTGAAAAGGATATGGTTGTTTGTGTTAACTGCTTTTCAATGTTGCTGATCACAACATTGTTTGAGTTTGCTTCGCCCCAGCTAAAAATATTTGGTTGTTGGAAAACAAGCGGCTTTAGTTTTTCAGGCGAACAAATGACTGCATGTGCAGCTGCATATAGTTTTTGTTTTTCGTTGAGTTTATCCTGTGCATTCTTGAACCCTTCCGCATGTACTTCACTGATGGTGGTGAGTATGCCAATTGTTGGTTTGATGATGTTTTGCAACGCCTGCATTTCTCCTTCTTGTGAAATGCCCGCTTCAAAAATGGCTAATGTATGCTGCGGTTGTAACTGCCATACGCTAAGCGGTACACCCACCTGCGAGTTATAACTCTTGGGGCTGCGGATAATATTGAAATGGTCAGAAAGTAATTGGTTGAGCCATTCTTTTACAATGGTTTTTCCATTGCTGCCGGTAATGCCAATTACAGGAATTGAAAATTGCCTGCGATGGTAAGCTGCTAATTGCTGTAATGCTTTTAATGTATCAGAAACGAGCAGCACATTTGCACCGGGAAATGCACTTACATCAACCTGTTGCTGTACAATAAAGTGACGTACACCTTTGCTGTAGCTTTCAGCAATAAAATCATGACCGTTACGACGATCAGTTTTTAATGCAAAGAATAAAGCAGTTGGCGGATGAATGATGCGTCTGCTGTCGATCAGTAAATGTTCTACATGACCAGATGTATCTGCTTTTTGCAAATAAGTGGCATGGAGGATGCCTGCGATCTGATCAACATTGTAATACAACATAGGAACAATTTTGCAACCTAGTCTTTAAAATCAGGCGGAGCATTTTTTTTCTTGTGATACATCGAATAAAGAATGGAACCACCAATACAGGCTACAATTACTACCAGTGAAATAACAACCTGCTTGGGTTTATCAACCACGGTGCCAATCAATTCTTCGCCCAGCATTTTTAAACCAATAAATACAAGTACAATGGCAATGCCCTGCTGCAGGAAATCAAACTTGCTGACAGCTCCTCTCAACAGGAAGAAAAGTGAACGAAGCCCCAGCACTGCAAATACGTTTGATGTATAAATGACCAATGAAGCATGTTCGCTCTTACGGTCAACAATACCCATTACCGCAGGAATTGAATCAAGCGCAAACACAATATCAGTTGTAGCCAACATTACCACCACCACAAATAATGCTGTGTAAACCGGTTTGCCATGTTGTTTGATCACATATTTACCATGACCATCTTCCATGGTGATGGGCAAAAACTTTTTCAGGAACAGGTACACTTTGCTTTCTCTCGGATCATATTCTTCATCCTGGTTTGTGGTAAACATTTTAAATCCTGTATAAACAAGGAATGCTCCGAAAATATAGAGGATCCAGTGAAAGCGGTTTACCAGTTCAACCCCCAGTGTAATAAACACCACACGGAAAACGATTGCCATTAATACGCCGATGAGTAATACACGAGGTATATATTGTTCCTTTACTTTAAAGAAACTGAAGATGAGTACAAACACAAAAATGTTATCAATACTCAGGCTCCACTCCATCAGGTAAGCACTCACATATTCAAGTGCAGCCTGCTTACCATCTTCGTACCACATAAACGCACCAAAGCCAAGACCGAGTATAACCCAGAAAATTGTTTGAATGAGTGCCTGTTTGGTTGTAAGCTGCGCCGATTTTTTACTGAGCAAACCAAGATCGAACACGATAGCGATCAATAACACAATGCCAAAAACGAGATAAGTAACTTGAGTGGGAGTCATTAGTAATAATTCAAAAATGAAAATTGATTAAGCTTTTTTGCTGTAAGTGCGTTTTCGCCATTGCATGTACAAAATACCGCTGAGCAATACCAGCAATACCGGTACTGCAATATTAATAAGCTGCCATTGCAATCGTTGATCACTTACCTTTTGCTGGTTGAGTAAGCGTAAAGGAACATCTTTATTACGCAAAGCTACTATGCCCGCATTGCCGGTCATATATTCCAGTGTGTTTTGCAGAAATGTTTTATTGGCAAAGCTGCGTTCCTGCACACGGCTGTAGCCCATTGGGAAAGGTTCCTGCCTGCTGTAGCTGTTCAATACAACATCGCCGTCTGCAACAACCAGTTGTTGTGCAGGTTCATCTGTTTTTGTTTTAAATGAACCGTATGCTGATGTAAAGTACTGGCGCATTTCTGCCGAAGCCCTGTTACCATAAAGACTATTGAATTGTCCATCGAGCAATACTGCAACAGGCAAATTCTTTTTGTTATACAGTTTTATATCCTGTATGGTTTGCAATTCCTGTAAACTGATAATGGCAGGAGTGCTCACAAATTTTGCGTTTTCACTTGAAGTGAGCAAAAGGGTTTTGTTTATTCCTTCGGCCTTAACGGTATCAAGTGTATTGGCAAATAAGCTTAAAACAGGTTCAAGATTTTTTGTAATAGGGTGATTGGCCGAAGCGTTCAGTAAAGGGTAATAGTTAAAGGGTACATCTGCTAACTGCGGTTGTCCGCCTGCGTTACCAACAACCAGTTTGCTGAGGTCGCATTGCTGGTCCTGCAGTAAATCTCTGTTGATGCGTACGCCATATTTGAAGAGCAGATCATCTAGGTTCAATCCACGATCATAAGCCAGTGTTTGAGCCACCACAGCAAGACTGTCTTTTTCGGCATGCAGCATATCCAAAAACCACAACACTTTTCCACCTTGCATAATGTACTGATCGATCTTCATTTTTGCAGAATCGCTGAAGCCGATGGAAGGTTTCACGATCATGATCGCTGCAAATTCTTTTGGAATAACCACAGTTTTGTTCGGGTCAACAATATTGAAGATGTAATCCGCATCAAGCGTTTGTACAAGATCAAATGTTTCAGGTCCCATGGGTTGGCCATTACCTGTCAAATAGCCAATGAGTGGTTTTTGTTTCCGTTGGATTTTTTCAATGGCATCTGCAAATTTGAATTCGAGTAATGCTTCTGCATTGCTGATGCTTTTGGCTTCATCGGTAACAAGACTTCCTGTAAGCGGATCACGGCTGTATTCTGTTTTTCCACTCAACAGATCAACAGAAACCACTTTGTTGCCTCTTTTTACAATTGCTGAAGGATAAATAACACGTTGCGTACTGGCTTCTTCTTTTTCCTGCACTTCCAGCGTATAAGGCAAAATGCCGAGGCTTTTTAATGAGTCGCTCACCATTTGCTGGATCACTTCTTCACGGAAGTTTGGTTTTGTTTGGCTGATGCTGTCAACATTTACGCCATTCATCCGCAACTCATTGATTACTTCAGTGAACATAAAGTTCTTTGCCTCTTCATCAAACAAATCATCCACTGATTTATAGTTGATCTGCAAAAGGCCACCACTGTATTCTTTCATTTCATTCAGCAGATCGTTTGTTGTATTGCGCAGTTTGCGGAAGGAAGAACGGAAATCGCCTTTCAGAAAAATATCAACTGTAATAGTTGTGTCTATGTTTTTCAGCAATGCTTTTGTTGGAGCCGATAAAGAATAGCGATCTTCATTGGTGAGGTCCCAGCGCATGCGAAGCGATGTGGCAAGTATATTTACAAGCGCCAATGTTGCCAGCAACAGCACCCAACTGAATTTTGATGCGAAGATTTTTTTCATGGGTACTCAGTTTTTTCTGCCAATACGTTGCATGGTGATGAATAAGAAGAATAAAGTGATGCTTGCAAAATAGATCACATCACGGCTGTCGATAACACCTTTTGATAAACTGCGGTAGTGAAACTCCATTCCCAGCATTTCAATAATATAATCCAAGCCTGTGCCCGCAAGTTTGCTGAGCGCAGTAAAACCGCTGTACAATGCAAAGCAGAAAAAAGCACTCAATAAAAAAGCAACAACCGGGTTACCAGTATAGCTGCTGCAACAAATACCAATAGCTGTAAATGCTGAACACAGGAACATGAGTCCGATGTAGGAACCGATGATGCCGCCCATATCGAGTGAAGTACCATCTGCACTCATGGCATTGATGGTAAACAGGTAAGTTAGTGTTGGCAATAAGGCGATCAGTACTACAAGCAGCGATGCAATGTATTTGCCCAATACAATCTGCCTTGTGGTTAGCGGACGGGTAAAAAGTAATTCCATGGTGCCGGCACGCCATTCATCCGGGAACAGGCGCATGGTTACTGCTGGTATTAACAGCAACAAAATATACGGCGACAGGTTGAAGAAATTTTCAAGTGTGGCATAGCCATAATCTAAAATATTGAAACTTGAAAAAACGAAAAGAAACAAACCATTGAGTAAAAGAAAGAGAACGATGGTGATGTATCCCGTAAGATTGCTGAAAAACTGGCGGAATTCTTTTTTGCAAATGGCCCACATAGAGCAGCAAAAATAAAGGAATAAACTGCTTGTGCCGAATCCTGTTTCAGCAGAAATGTGTGCAGTTATAGCGAATACGGCACACATATATAACTTGGTGTAAGAAACCGCCTGATATGTTGTGATTTTTAAATATGAACAATTATCTTTAAAATCCTTCCAAATATCCACCGAAAAATGCACGTGCCTTTACCTGTACAAAGACAACCAACCAAAACAAAAGGCAACAATGAAAGCGTTTTTTGGCGTACTCTTTCTGATTTTTTTGAGTATTATCTCCCATGCACAGGTTGTATTATACTCTACCGATTTTGGCACCACTGCCGGGGTATTCCCTGCTGGATGGTCGAGCTCAAATACAACGAACGGATTTGCCGCAACAACCACTTCTGTTTCATCTGGCTATACCGGAGCTTCTGCCGGAGTCAATGCAAGATTCATTAACACTGGAACTGGTGGGCTATCACACACATTAACGTTCAGTAATTCATTTTCTACAGTCGGTTATCAAAATATAAGAGTTAGTTGGGGAGTGAGAACAACAGCTGCGTTTGCACAAAGCGTAACACTTGAATGGAGTGCAGACGGTTTTACATGGTCGCCTGTTACTTTTACTCAAACAGCAAGTAATACTGATTGGACACTTGTTAATGGCGGAACTCCTATTAATCTACCTGCAGGCACGTCAAATATTAGTAACCTGCGTCTTCGTTGGTCGATTGTTGTTTCAAATTCGGGAAATTATCAAATAGACGATGTAACAATTGATGGTACTTTAATTTCTGGCGGCACTTCAGCAACAGATCATTTCAGATCAAAACAAACAGGCAATTGGAGTAGTTCAGCAAGTTGGGAATCATCTTCTGATAATGTGAATTGGATAACAGCTACATTAGTCCCAACCAGTTCCGCAAACACAATCACAATCAGAAACGGTCATACAATCACTATCAACAGTAATGTTTCCGCCGATCAATTAACAATTGAAAGCGGGGCAACACTCAACCATAGCAACACCGCCACGT
>NZ_CAMLGT010000118.1 GCF_946479605.1 uncultured Lacibacter sp. | reverse complement strand
ATTGGTACCGAATAATAACCTGATCAGTAGTATTGTTACAAACGATGAGTATGTTCAATTGTATTTCTTTTCATTTTTCATACAAGGGCTGCTGTTGATGCTTGCTTTTTTCATCCGCTATTTTAAATGGCAGGATATGAAAAAAATACCCAATGAATTAGTGAAACCTTTTTTGTCGTATGCATTGGTTGCTGTAGCCACTAATTCCATGACGTTTTTAATGTACCGGGTTGATTACTGGTTTGTAAAAAAGTTTTGGACTGTTCCTGGCGATCTTGGGAATTATATACAGGCTTGCAAGCTGGCTCAATTATTTTTTATTGTACCATCAATACTGGCTGCTGTTGTATTTCCCATGACGGCATCGGGCAGGAGAGAGGAAATGAATGAAAAAATGCAGCTGCTTTCCCGTGGACTTATTTTACTTTATGCAATTGGTTGTGCTGTGTTAATTGTAACCGGTTACTGGTTGTTCCCCTTTGTATTTGGCAGCACATTCAATAATATGTACCTGCCTTTTGTATTGTTGGTGCCGGCAATACTTTGCTATTCAGTTATTCATTTGCTTGCAGCTTATTATAGTGGTAAAAAAGTATTGCGGGTAAATTTTCAAGGCAATATTATTGCCTTAGCCGTCATCATTATTGGTGATCTGCTGGTAATACCACGGTTTGGTATTATTGGCGCCGCGGTTGTAAGCAGTACAGGTTATATCTGCTACATGTGTTTTATTCTGCTGAAACATAAAAAAGAATACCAAAGCCGCTTTGCTGATTTTCTTTTCTTCCGCAAAAGCGATGCTGTATTGTTGCGGAAACTGATCATGGAAAAAATTGCTTCACGTAAAAACGGGCTGTCATGAAAGTGTTATGGCTATGCAGCTGGTATCCAAATACTGTTGATCCTTATGATGGTGATTTCATTCAACGTCATGCCGAAGCGCTTGCATACTATCAGCAGGTGGATGTTATTCATATAGTGCAGAACAAACATTTTCTTACACATGTTACTGCTATTAAAAAAGAAGTGCAGAAAGAAGGTAATCTTACTTCAGCAGTTTATTTCATGCCGCTGCCAAAAACAGTGCTTCCGTTTTTAGATGTGTACCGGTTTAACAAGGAGTTTCAAAAGTATTATCAGCAATTGGTAGAGGAATATATTGCTGCAAACGGAAAGCCCGATCTTATTCATGTGCATGTGCCGGTAAAAGCAGGTATGACAGCAGTTGTTATGAAGCGGCTGCATAACATTCCTTTTGTGGTAACAGAACATAGCTCAGCATATTTCGATCATATTCCGGAGAACTATTTCAGCCGCAACCGCTACTTCCGTTATGTTACAAAACAAAGTTTCAAAAATGCATTGGCTGTAAGCTCGGTATCAAATTGGTTGTTGAAACGTTTGTATTCAATGTTTGAGATCAGGCAAACCCACCTGATCAGGAATGTGGTGGATACAGATATGTTTTACCTGCAGCAGAATAATCATGAACGTACCCGGTTTATTCATGTGTCAATGATGCATCCTTTAAAAAATGTACAAGGTATTTTAAAAGCATTGTCGCTGTTAAAAGCAATGACAACAGGATGGGAGATTGTATTTGTTGGACCGGCAGTAAAAGAGAATGTACAGTTAGCCATAGAGCTTGGTCTTGCTGATCATGTTACATGGCTTGGGGCATTGCCTTACAATAAAGTGGCTGAGGCGATGCGTTCATCAGATGCGTTGGTTCATTTCAGCCAGTATGAAAATTTGCCTTGTGTTGTAAATGAGGCGTTATGTTGCGGGTTGCCGGTTTTTTCATCGAACGTGGGGGGTATTGCTGAACTTGTAAATTTTTCAAATGGAGAATTGGTTGGGCCCGGTAATGTAAAAGCACTGGCCGATGTGTTATATGCTTATCTGCAAAAACCTTTGTTGTACAATAAAACAGAAATAGCTGCCAAGGCAGCTACTATGTTCAGTAAAAAAATGATCGGGAAAGAATTGCAGGATTGGTACTTGCAACTGCTGCCCAAAAAAGTTTAACCTTTTAACTTCGAAACAAGATCAATATATTCCTTCATTGCTTCTTCTTTCGTTTTCCCTTTCAAGGCTTCCCATGCTTCGTATTTTGCTTTGGCCACAAAATCAAAAGGATTACTTGGAGCGTCAATGTTCACATCTCCCTCAGAGCCTTGTTTGTAAAGTGAATACAGTTGCAGCAGTGTTTCATTGCTTGGTTTTTCACTCAGCGTTTTACTTTCTGCCACTGCTTCTTCAAATTGTTGATGCAAATCCATAAGTTGTAAGTTTAGGCGAAAATAGGAGAATTCCTACGCAATTTGTTTTTCCAGAATAAGAAATTCTAACTGTTGCAAATGTTTCCCGGTGAGGTTGTCTTCGTGGAAAGGTTTTCGTTCACCGGTTTCCGCATAACCATGACGTTTATACCAGTCGATCAGTTCTTTACGCACAGAGATCACCGACATATAAATAGTTGCAATTCCAACTTTTTTTGCCTGTTCATCAGCAGCTTTCAGCAGTTGTTTGCCAATGCCTCCACCCTGCAGTTGCGGTGATACAGCGAACATGCCGAGATACATTCCCCGTTCATGTTCCTGGAGATTGACTGTGCCGATAATTTTACCCTCCTCATTTGTGTATTTCAGAATAACACTACCGGACTGCTGCAACACACGTAACACATCTGCTTCATCTGTTCGTACATCGCCTGCAATCAAATGGGCTTCGGTTGTCCACCCTTGTTGCGAACGTTCGCCACGGTAAGCACTGTTGAGGAGATCAACAATTTGTGGCACATCTTCTTTTACAGCATAAGCAATCATGATATATTCTTTAAGATTCAAAATCGAAATAGAGTTTGTAGTATTTCCTTCCTGTTACTTCATCGTATCCCTGTTCAATCATTTCCCTGTTGCCATGAACATAAATGTGAAAGTTACGATCAAGTTTAATGACACTTTTAAACACCCTTGCCTGTTTTTTTACAGCAGAGGAGGAAATGGCAAATGAGTCGGCTATTTCAATGTTATGCTCGTGCAGATAGTTTGAACCGAACTGCTGAAATGATTGTATCAGTTCCGGTTCCTGGAACACTGCTTCCTGGAAATTAGTGATGTTGAAGTTTTCGTTCTCTTTAAAATAGGCAACCGATTTATTGAGCAATCCTGCTTGGTCTGCTTTTGATGTTTCAAAGGAAGCAGGCATATTGTTCACAATAAATTCCTTGGCAACATTCATAAAGTTTTTGGTGAAATTAAAACTGTCGGCACATTCAGCAGCTTTCAGAAAATCATCTTTCCAGTAACGTGCTTCGTTGCCCTTATTGGTATGATCGATCATGAAGAGCCGGTAACCATCTTCAGCTTCTGTATTCAGTATCACACAGGCTTTGTCCACTTTGTTTGGATCAAGTCCTTTGCGTGTTTGCAGATCGGTTTGTTCACGCATTACATCCACCAAAAGAAAATCTTTTTTGTTTTCTGCTTTGATGAGTACAATCGCATCTGTTGTTTGTTGCTGAAAATTAAGATCACGGAAATAGGCAACAAACAATTCACCTGCTTTAATACCGGGGTGGCGACTTGCATTGGCTAAATGCAAAGCAATGGCTTTTGATTGTTCATGTACGGAACCCGGTTTTTGAAAAGCAGTGCGGCAATAGCCATACAGCTCATTATAGTTCAGATCTGTTTCATGCGTAAACTTATATTGCTGTTCTTCTTTAAAAGCAGTTAAGAAAAAACTGCTCATCAGGTTTTTTAATTCAGCATCTGCTAATGAAACAGGTGCATCCGTTAAAACAGTTTGCCCTTCCTGTTGAATATAATGGACTGATAGTGTTTCTAAACTCGATTCATTAAAAGTAAACATGCACGCTTGTTATTTACGGGCATGCAAGATAATGGAATGCAGACACTTTCCCTGTGTATGTAAAAACTACTGTTGCTGTTACACTAATGTTAAGATGGGTTTCAAAAAAAATGACGAACCCTATTTTTGCGGCATGCTTAAAATAATCCTGAAATCTTTTTTTTTCTGTTTCGTTAGTATGCTGTCATTCTTTCAACTTCATGCACAGGATGCAGATGAGAAAGAACGGCTTGATAGTTTATATGTTGTTGAAATTGAAAAGAAAGCTGCGCCTGTAAAAGTATTGCATGCTGAGCCTTTGTATATTGACCTGATAAGGGATCTTGGTGCAAGAAAAGGAGAGAAGGAGTGGAACGTGGGTTTTGGATTGACCGATAATAACACGTATGATCAATACACCGCATTGGTAGAATATGAATGGGCGCCCATCAACAGGCTGGGGCTTGAAGTAGAGTTGCCTTTTTCGTTTTATTATCCCACAGCATCAAACGGAACAAAGCCCGGAAGTAAACTTAACAGCTTAAAAATGGCTGCACAATATTCCTTTTTTGTATCAGAACAACACAAAACATCTATGGCTATTGGTTATATTCAGGAGTTTGAATTAACAGAGTTTCGCTCGTATGGAAAAAGCAGGGCGTTTACAGGCAATGTGTACAATCCTTTTTTTGTTGCAGCAAAAAGATGGGGTAATAATTTTCATACATTACTTTATACAGGGCCAGCCATTGCAAAGCATTATGGAGGTTACAAAGCAGAAAGTGTGTGGCAGATCAACAGCAACATTCATTACATGATACCCGGCACACGAAATTTTATTGGTGTTGAATTTAATAAAGAAGTTGCCGGCGGAAGTTTTGATATGACGGTGCGTCCGCAAATGCGTGTTGGTATTGCCGATAATTTAATGGTGGGTATTGTTACCGGTGTTCCTGTGAGCAGAAGTGTTGAACGTTTCAGTAGTTTTCTTCGGTTGATCTATGAACCGGGGCATCATAAATAATATCAACCTGCTGAAATAAAAAAAGAGGAGCACAAAGTGCTCCTCTTTTTATTTACAGGAGATCGTTTAATCTCTGTAATTTAATGCAGGGTTACGATCGCCCAGCAATGCTTTGTATTGATAGTTGCCCACCTGTTGTTTAAATTCTTCTTTTGCTTTTATGATCAGCTCCGGATGCAGAAAAAGATCAATTGCTGTTGATGCCATTGTTTTCGCTGCCACCATCATTCCCTTTGTTCCTATTTCTGTTCCGCCACATGCAACAGCCTGCCAGCTATGTGCAGCTGTGCCTGGTACCCATGTAGCTGAACGTAAACCCACGGTTGGTACTGCATAACTCACATCGCCCACATCAGTACTGCCGCCACCGGCATCTGCTTCTATCTTTAACGGCTTTACCGTTCCCGCATCAGCAACAGATTGTGCAGAAAATCCGAAGCTGGCCTGAATTTTTTTACCGTATTCCACTTCGGCAGCGGTATATTTTACACCACCTATCTTATCTAAATTCTTCTGCATAACAGATGCCAATGTTTTATTCAGTAACAGATCATGTGTGCCACCAATCATTTCAAATTCCATTTTTGTATCAGTTCCCAGTGCAGCACCATTAGCAGCATTTACCACACGGTTGAAAATGCTTTGCACCTGGTCTCTTTTAGGATGACGCACATAATAATACACTTCTGCATAATCAGGAATAACATTGGGTGCCTTTCCACCGTTGGTAATAACATAATGAATGCGTGTTTCCTGCGGAATATGTTCACGCATCATATTCACCATATTGTTCATGGCTTCCACGCCATCCAATGCAGATCGTCCACGTTCAGGCGATGCAGCAGCGTGTGCCGAAATACCACGGAAACGAAACTTGGCACTCATATTTGCTAACGCACTCGTCATGGTAACACTGTTTTCATTGCCGGGATGCCAATGGATCGCCACATCCACATCTTTAAACAAACCGGCACGCACCAAGTATACTTTACCGCTGCCGCCTTCTTCGGCAGGGCAACCAAACACTTTTATTGTTCCGGTAATTTTTTTCTCTTCAATCAATTTTTTAATGGCAATGCCGCTTGCTACTGATGCTACGCCAAACAAATGATGACCGCATGCATGACCTGCATCTTTACCTGCACTTGTTTTTTCCGGTGCTGTTGTTTGCGATAAACCCGGCAACGCATCAAACTCTGCAAGTACAGCAATGACTGGTGAACCACTGCCATAAGTTGCCACAAATGCAGTTGGAATGCCTGCTACACCAGCTTCTACAGTAAAGCCATTTTCTTTTAATGTTTTCTGCAGCAACGCACTGCTCTTTACTTCTTTGTAACCAACCTCTGCATAGTCCCATATCTGCAGGGCCATGTTTTTATATTGGTCATGATTACTTTGTATGGTTGTGGAAGCCTGTGTTTTTAGCTGATCGTCTTTTCCGCTCGTTGGTTTTCGTTGTGCAAAAACGGTAAGACTGTAAAGTGATGTAAGAAGTAAAAGAATGGTTCTCATGCCGAATGATTTTATACGGCTGGAAGATAAGAAGCATTCGGGATATATGAACGGGGATATGAATTCAACTCATCAGATCGATCATGCCTTTAAATACCAGTATAATTCCAATGATCGTTAAACCATACAACGCAAAGTTGAAATTACTGTCGGCGTTGAAGAGTAGAACGGTGAACAGAAAACTGGTAGTGAGCAGAAAAATACCAATGCCACAAAATAGAAATGCGGAGTTACGCTTCTTTTCATTGCGTGTCTTTTTCCAGTCATTGAACTGCTGTTGAACAACTTCATTGGGTAAACCTGTTTCCAAAAGCTTTTGCAGTATCTCATCATTTGTGTGACCTTGCTGTTTAAGTGTATTGATGCGAAGGAATGCATCCTGTAGTTGGGCAGTATTCATGTATGGCAAGTTTCAGGTAAGATAGATATTTTTCTCAATTTCTGTTTACAGCAGATAGCTGTTTCTGATGCTTGTCATTGCCCTGTTTGATCCGGCTCATTGCTGTTGTGGCACATTCGTTGTTGGTTTGGTTTAATAATACATGCCATGAAAAAGCTATTGTTGATACTTGCCGCCTTTGTTGCTTTTACAGCCATTCCCTGTGGCATCATGATGATGATACAGCCAGACGGGGGTTTGCTGCAATTGGAGTTGCAATTGATAAGACAATCTGTATTCCACAATTATTTTGTGCCAGGTATTGCCCTTACTTTTTTTGTAGGAGGAGTTAATCTTGTTGCTGCTATTCAACTATTCAGGAAAAAGCAAAATGGGCTTGCCTGGGCAATAGCAGGTGGTCTTATGATCGTAGCATTTGAAATTGTACAGCTGCTTGTTATTCAAACATACTCCTGGTTGCAAACCGTGTACCTGGTATGTGGTTTTTTTATGGTGTTGATCGCCTTACAGTTAAAGCACAAAGAGTTGATTTGAAAAGTTAACTATGAGTTGATGCAGGCTTTCTTTCACGAACTCTTTCAACAAATAAAGTCAGTCCTTTACCTGCCATGTAAGCGAGCATATCTTTCCAGTCAAATGATGAACCTAAAATAATCATTGCTTCTTTTGAATGCTGCAATCCCAATAGTTCAGCCAGTTTATAATGCTGCAATGCTTCAACCAGCAAAGCAAATAAGAAGACGGCAACAGCTGCCTTAACCGGTGGTACAGGGAAAAATGATTTAATAAAACAGTAAATCAGAATAACCACCAAAAGATCGCCAATGTAAGGACGTATGATGCTGTCGTGAACAAACATGGCAATGAGTATTTCGGTTGCAAGCAGCAGTGCAAAAATGAGGAAGTAACGATAGTTAAAGCATAAACGCATAAAGTGCAATAATACTGCTGTAAAGAGAGTTTTAAACGCATATTTCTGTCTTTATCCCCACCCGTTATTCACTGCTTTCCAGTCGCTCTTTTCACCTATCTTTGCCGCCTTGAAATCGAAGGAGTTTTAATGAAGAATATCAGGAATTTTTGCATCATCGCCCATATCGACCACGGAAAAAGTACCCTGGCCGATCGTTTATTACAAACCACCAACACCATCAGCGACCGAGATATGATGGACCAGGTGCTGGATGATATGGACCTGGAACGTGAAAAAGGGATCACCATCAAAAGTCACGCTATCCAGATCAACTACAAGCACACCGACGGGCAGGAATATATCCTGAACCTCATTGATACACCCGGCCACGTTGACTTTAGTTATGAAGTGAGCCGTGCACTTGCTGCCTGCGAAGGAGCATTGCTGCTGGTAGATGCTGCACAGGGTATCCAGGCACAAACCATTTCGAACCTTTACCTCGCTATTGATAACGATCTGGAAATTATTCCTGTCATCAACAAGATCGACATGGAAGGTGCTATGATCGAGGAAGTAAAAGACCAGATCGTTGATTTGATCGGCTGCAAACCCGAAGAAATTCTACTGGCCAGCGGTCGCAGTGGCATTGGTATCGAAGCCATTCTCGAAGCCATTGTGGAGCGTATTCCTGCACCACAGGGCAAACCCGATGAACCACTGCAGGCTTTGATCTTCGATAGCGTGTTCAACAGCTTCCGTGGTATCATCGTTTACTTCCGTATTTTAAATGGAAGCATCAAGAAGGGCGATAAAGTAAAATTTGTAAGTACCGATCAGGAATATGAAGCAGCTGAGATCGGCATCTTAAAACTGAAGATGACCGAAAAGAAAGAAGTGACTTGTGGCGATGTGGGTTATCTTATCACCGGTATTAAAAATGCCAAAGAAGTGAAAGTGGGTGATACCATTACACTGGCTGCTAATCCCACACAGGAAGCCATCCGTGGTTTCCAGGAAGTGAAGCCGATGGTATTTGCCGGTATCTTCCCCGTGGTAACAGAAGATTTTGAAGAGTTACGTGACTGCATGGATAAACTGCAGTTGAACGATGCTTCTTTGACCTTTGAACTCGAAACCTCGCAAGCCCTTGGCTTCGGATTCCGTTGCGGCTTCTTGGGCTTGCTGCACATGGAAATTATCCAGGAGCGTTTGGAGCGTGAGTTCAACCAAACAGTAATTACTACTGTACCCAACGTAAGTTTTATAGCCTATACAACACGTGGCGAAAAGATACAGGTAAACAATCCTGCACAAATGCCGGAGCCTACGGCAATGGATCGTATTGAAGAGCCCTATATCAAAGCACAGATCATTACCAAGCCCGATTATATTGGTAACATCATGACGCTTTGTTTGGGCAAACGTGGTATCCTCATCAATCAAAGCTATCTTACACAAACACGTGTGGAACTGATTTTTGAAATGCCGTTGACAGAGATTGTATTCGACTTTTACGATAAACTGAAATCGCAAACTCGTGGTTATGCATCGTTCGATTATAACCCGATCGGTTACAGGGATGCAGACATTATTAAAATGGATGTGCTGCTGAACGGCGATAAAGTGGATGCTTTGAGTGCATTGATCCACCGCAGCCGTGCACAGGATTTTGGCCGTAAGCTTTGCGAAAAGCTGAAGGAGTTAGTTCCCCGTCAGCAGTTCCAGATCGCCATACAGGCAGCTATCGGTGCAAAGATCGTTGCCCGTGAAACGATTTCGGCCATGCGTAAAGACGTTACTGCAAAATGTTATGGCGGTGATATCAGCCGTAAACGTAAACTCCTCGAAAAACAGAAAGAGGGTAAAAAGCGTATGCGCCAGATTGGTAACGTAGAGGTGCCGCAGGAAGCATTCTTAGCGGTATTGAAGCTGGATGATTAAGACAAAGTAAGCTGTCATCCCGAAGTATGAGGGATCTGCTGAATAAATACTAAAAGCGCAAAGAACATTCTTTGTGCTTTTTTATTTATCGTAAGTTTCCGTAAATTGAATAAGTAATACCCCTATTCACTATAAACCACAAACTATGAGCGACTTTACACTTAATAAAGAACCTGATCTTATTGTTACCGCCCGTTTCGTTGAAAAGGGTGATGATGCTCCTTTGCATGGTGCAGACTATACAGTAAGATTATATGACCGTGATATTGCTGATGATGATTTTTTAGGCGAAAGCAGGTTAGATGCAGAAGGACACATCCGCATTGCCTTTGCGCATGATGCCTTTGTAAATGATGCTGCATTTAAAGAAGCCCGGCCTGACTTTTATTTTATGATCATGAAAAGCGGCAAGCCTGTTTATACTACGAAAGTTCTTGAAGAGCTGAGCATTGAAGATCTGCAGCAGTTCAGAATGGGAGAGGGTGATGTGGTTGACCTTGGTAGCTTTTTGGTTGATGTTAAATGATGATTGTGTTGCTGTTGCTTGCTATTTAAATTGTTCAGCTGGTTCTTTTTTCGTTAAAAATGATGTTGTGTTTTTTTAATTCTTCCAGCACAGGTTTATATATTTCCCTGCGTGTGGGAATATGTAATCCCCTCAGCTTTATTTTATCTTCCAATACAAGTTTTGCTGCAATACCTAATGGCAGACCTACGGTTTTTGCCATTGCAGTCCGCAGGCTGTTTTCGCCTTTTACAACAAGGCTGCTGTTAATGCTCTGCTGCTTTCCTTGAAGTTCATATTCTATTTCGTGCAGCATAACGATCATGTCTTTGTCGTTTGGTTGCAAGACCAGTTTCCGTTCAAGACGATGTTGCAGAATATCAGCACTGGATTTTATTCCTGCAGGAAGTTGTTCTGGGCTATCAAGTTCAAGAAATGCAAACTGCTCAAGAATCTGATCGTGGCTGGCTTCCTTTACATATAGTTCAAGATACATACGCAGGCTGAGGTCCCTGCCTTCTATCTTTTTCAGCTTTGCAGCAAGCCATTCTGAAAAACTGCTGCATTGTTTTACAAGTTCCAGATCAGTTTCGCTGGTAAGGTCAAGATCAATCAACACATCCCATCCTTTGCAAAAATCAGCATAACGTAATGTTGTGCGGATGAATGTTGCTGTTTCTTCTAACCCGTACAGCGGCATATAGCTCAGCGAATCCCTGTTGGGGTACCAGGCAAATGCCGGAAGATCGTCAACAGCTATCTGCTGACAGTCTTCAAACACCTGGGCATATTCTTTTGTAATAATCTCGCCGTTTTGCTTGTAAGCAGCGCCTGCATGTCCTGCCATTACAATGTTGCGTGGATTCCAGCTGATCTTATAATGCCAGGGATTATCATCACTTTCCGGAGCAACCAATCCTCCACAATGCGATTTGAAAGAAGTTATTTTTCCGCCCTTTTCCTTTATCTCATCAAACAATTGCATAGCGCTCATGTGATCAATGCCGGGGTCAAGTCCCATTTCACATAAAAAGAATAGCTCCTTGCTTTTGATCTCCG
>NZ_CAMLGT010000117.1 GCF_946479605.1 uncultured Lacibacter sp. | reverse complement strand
ACCTGTACAATCACACCACTTTTCAACCGGGGGATCACTTCCAAAAAAAACCATTGCACATCACTATTGGCATGCAACAAATGTGAGCCATCGAAGAAAAGAATATCATTTGCTTCCAGTTCATCAAATAAGCTAAGCGGCGCCTGTTGCAAGGGAACATTCAGCCATTCATCAGCCACTGTTGCAACTTCTTTTCGTGGATAAGGATCAATGCAGGTAATGCTGAATGAAAGCTGTTGTTCTGCTCTTGCTTTGGCTGCCACTTTTGTACTGGTGCCACTGCCGATCTCCAGGTAGCGCCTGGGTTTTTGTACTGCAAGTATTGTATAAAGGACAGCAATATCAAGTCCGGGAAAAAAACCATTCTTCCAGGCTGGATTATTGGTAGTTGCTGTTTCATGAAAAGGAATGTTCAATAACTGTTGTTGATACTGTAAAACTGTTTGTAACAATACAGCATATAGTTGTTCATTAGCAGCAATTTGTTGCTGCAATAATTGGTGCGGCTGCTCAGCAGTGTACACAGGCGAAGGTATAACAGCATAATCAAGCAGGGCCAACCTGTTTGGACGAAAAACTGCATTGTAGATCTTCTTCAGCTGCATTGATTGAATTTACAGCAAAGTAAATCTTTCTCTGCAAAAGGGTTTATCTTGCTGCTCCGGATCAATGAAAGAACCTGTTATATTCATGATTACCACGCTTTACAATACCGGCTTTTTTTTGCGGTTGAAACGTTTGGTGAAAAAGCTTCCTGTTGCTGTAACAAAAAATCAGCAGTACGATAGCCAAACCAAACAGATCATACGTAAAGTGTGTACAGCAAACAGTAACACAGTTGATGTGGGCACACATAATGGCGATATTCTTGATTTGCTCCTGCAGCAATCGCCCGGCGGAACACATTATGGGTTTGAACCGCTACCTGTTTTTTACCGGAGCTTGATTTCGAAATACATGCAGCAAGAGAATATTGTGCTGTACGATCTTGCTTTATCAAACAGTAATGGCAGCACAAGTTTTAATTACGTTACCAGCAACCCATCTTACAGCGGTATTAAAAAACGCAATTACGACCGCAGCAATGAAACCGATGAAACCATTGAAGTAAGAACAGCAAAGCTGGATGATGTATTATTTTCAGCCAACAAAAAGATTGACTTTATTAAAATTGATGTGGAAGGTGCAGAACTGGGCGTATTAAAAGGTGCCGAACAACTGATTAAAAGAGACCGGCCGGTAATTGTGTTTGAATGCGGGCTCGGCGGAACAGATGTGTACAATACCACGCCGGACGATCTGTTTTCTTTTTTCTCTTCAATGGAATATAAGGTTTCACTGATGAAGGATTTTTTGAAAGATGCCTCAGCACTCAGCAAACACGCATTTGAGCAACAGTATTACCAAAAGCTGAATTATTATTTTGTGGCTTATCCGGAATAAAATTGTTGAGGAGTTACAGCACCGCTATAGTATTCCTTTCTTTTTCTGAAAATCTTTGGCAGCAATTTGTATGTATTGATACAGTTCAATATCCAGCACCTGTGTGAGCAATTCATATTCGGGACGGTACTGTATCATAAATTCATCAAGCAACGGACCTTCTTTCAGTGTGGTTAACCGCAGCACAATGGTTTTGGAAAAGCGGTAGTCAATATACTTGTTCTGTTCCTCCCTGATCAGGCGTTCCTGGAAACGGGCCATGCTCCTGTTTCGCCGGAAGCGGAATACATTGATCAACGCATCAAGATCAACTCCTGCACCGATACCTGCTTCAGGGTTTGAGCCGGAAAAGCGCAATCCACCTCTGTCGTGGTTAAATACCTTATCATATTGCATGCGGTTATCAATGGAATCCTGTTTTCGGTTTTTGCCATACACAATAATTTCTTTCAGCTGTTTATACCTGCCCGGCACATGCATTTGTATAGAAATTTCAAAAGCTGTGTAATCTTTGATGGAGGCAACTGAAAATTTTTGTGTGGGTTTGTTATTGAAGAAAAAGAAAACCGAATCCTTTGCACCCACATAAATGGAATAATTACCGGCACTGTCGGTAATGCTCATAGTACCACAGGTGCAAATAACCTGCACACCCATTACCACATTACGCTTGGTACTGTCGTACACAGTACCACTGAGTTGAATTTGTGCAGCGCCCGTTTTGGCAAGCAGGAAAACAATGATATATAGGGTAAACTTTTTCAAAACTCCTGCAATGTTAGCAGCTTATTGTGTGAAATCAGATTCTTGCGGAAATTTTAGGAACCTTTTACGAAAGCAATTGTTCAATCACGTTGGAATAATGCTGGTGCTCAAGCCCGTGAATGCGTGCAGCAAGTGTGTCAGGGGTATCACCAGGCTTTACTTCGCAGGTTGCCTGGAAAATAACAGCACCATGATCATACAATTCATCAACATAATGAATGCTGATGCCGCTTTCCTTTTCGTTGTTTGCAATAACCGCTGCATGCACAAAATTTCCATACATGCCTTTACCACCATAGTTTGGTAATAGTGCAGGATGAATATTAATGATCTGCTGTGGAAACGCTTTAATAAGTGCAGCAGGTACTTTCCACAGGAAACCGGCCAGCACAATAAAATCAATACCGGCTTCTTTCAATTCATCTACAAACGCATTGCCACGAAAGAACTGTTCTTTTTCAATAATAAGTGTGGGAATATGATGCTCGGCAGCAATCTGCAACACACCTGCTGTTGGTTTATTGCTTACAATCAACGCAACAGTTACAGTTTTGTGTCCTTTAAAATGCTCAATGATCTTGCGTGCATTGCTTCCTGCACCCGATGCAAAAACGGCTATTCTCTTCATTGCGTGCAAAATTGTAACTTTCTCCAATGCAAAAGTTCATTCTTTTTTCTTTACTGTTGATTTCTTTTCAGCAACTCAAGTCACAGTACACTATCTGCAATGGCAAGTCGTACCCGGCATTAAGTTTTTCAGCTGCTGCTTTGCAGAAAATGAATTCCGATCTGCAAGCGGCTAAGCTCAATTATGAAAATGACAGCAGCAATGCAGATCATATTATATGGTATGGCAGAAGACTGGCTTATCTCGGTCGCTATACCGAAGCTATCCAGCTCTTCAGTAAAGGAATCGCTCTTCATCCAACCGATGCAAGAATGTACCGCCACCGGGGCCACCGCTACCTCACCACCCGCTGCTACGATAAAGCAATTGCTGATTTTGAAAAAGCAGCCGCTTTGATAAAAGGTAAACCCGATGAGATGGAACCGGATGGTATGCCCAATGCCAAAAATATTCCCACCAGCAGTTTACAGTCGAACATTTGGTATCATCTGGGGCTGGCTTATTATTTAAAGAAAGAGTTTGCCAAAGCTGAATCGGCATATCGGGAATGCCTGAAGGTTTCAAACAACCCGGACATGTATGTGGCCACAGCCAACTGGTATTATATAACTGTAAAAAAACTCGGTAAGCAAAAAGAGGCAGCTGAGTTACTGGCAACCATCAACAAAAACATGCCACTGATTGAAAACACCGATTACCTGGTTATACTATTATTATATAAAGGAGAACAAAATGCCGATGAACTCCGGCAGAAACTGCTCACTGATCAAAACAGCCTTTCAAATGCTACCCTTGGGTTTGGGCTTGGACATTATTATATACAGCTTGGAAAACTGGCTGAGGGTAAAGAATTGCTGCAAAAACTGACGCAAAGCACCCAGTGGGGCAGTTTTGCGTACATGGCTGCTGAAATGCAATTGGGCGAACAATAGCTTTATATGGATTAAGAAGACTGATTTTTTTTGATGAAGCCCATGCGTTGTCCCATTTTTTTGAGGTAGCTGGTAAAAAAGCGAAACTGGCCGAAGGGAATGCTTACCAACAATACCATCATGGGCCAAAGCAGGGTAACCAGGATAATATATACCGGTACCGATAGCCAGGGGCTATCTATCCCAAACAGGGGCATAATGCGTTTGCCCAAAAAACCTGTGAGGCTTCCGCCAATGGCAAATGTGCATAAGATCAGTGCCAGCTGAAGTGGACCCACCTTCCATTTTGTGCGCAGTTTTTCAAACATCGCACAAAAATCGGGGGAAAAGTTTGTTTGGCCACCACCGCTTTTGTAAAAAACAGAAGCATCAGAAATCATTCAGTTTTTTCAAGATGAATTGAAAGCTGAACTAATTCCAAGCGATTCATTGTCAAGTCACAACTAAGTAAAATTTTTTTCGAAACTGTGGATATTATGTCAGTATCCTCCCCTATTTTTGCAGCCAGTAAAAAAGGATATTCTTCCTCATCACAACCGGTTCCAGAACGTTATGAATCAACCAAAATTACTACTCCGAAAGTCGTTCACACTCTGTTTGGTTTTAGTTTCCCTGTTAATTGCCGATAAGTCATTAGCTCAGGACGGGAAAGCTTTGTTCCAGACAAACTGTGCCAGCTGTCATGCTGTAGGTAAAAAACTTACCGGTCCTGCATTGGCTGGTTTAGAAGAACGAGGCTCCTGGAGCGACCGCAAAAAACTGTATGCTTGGATTCATAACCCGGCCGGCTACGCAAAAACTGATGCGTATGCTGCAAACCTCATTAAAGAATACAATGGTGTATTGATGACCGGTTTCCCAGGTTTGGGTGAAGCGGAAATTGATGCTATCGTTACTTATATTAATGCAGAAGCTTCAAAACCAGCACCTGGCCCAACTCCGGGTACAGCAGTAGCAGGTGAACCTGCTGAAGACAACTCGCTTCTCTTTGGTATTCTTGCACTGGTATTAGCTATTGTTGCACTGATTCTTTTACAGATCAACAGCAACCTGAAAAAACTGACTGATGAAAAAGATGGCGTAGTACGTGGTGAGCCTGTTCCTTTCTGGAGAAACAAGGCATACATGGCTACGTTAACCATCCTCTTCTTTATTGTTGCGGGTTATTTCTTTGCACAAGGTGCAATTGGTTTGGGTCGCCAAACAAACTATCAACCTGAGCAACCGATCTTCTACTCACATAAAGTACATGCCGGCATTAACCAGGTAAACTGTTTGTATTGTCACGGTAGTGCAATGGAAGGCAAACATGCCAACATTCCAAGTGTGAATGTGTGTATGAATTGTCACATGGCTGTTAACGAGTACAAAGGCGAAAAACTTTTCCGTGAAGATGGGAGTGAAGTAGACGGAACCGCAGAAATTCAGAAATTATATAAATACGCTGGTTGGGATCCTGCATCAAACAAATACACAGCACAGGGTAAACCAATTGAATGGATTAAAATTCATAACCTTCCTGACCACGTATATTTCAACCACTCACAACATACAAAGGCAGGTGGCGTACAATGCCAGACTTGTCATGGTGATATCCAAAAGATGGATGAAGTTTATCAGTTCAGCAATTTGAGCATGGGCTGGTGTATCAACTGTCACCGTGAAACAAGTGTGAAGTTCAAAGACAATGGCTTCTACAGCATGTATGAGAAATTCCACAACGATATCAAGAACGGTAAAATGGATAGTGTGACCGTAGAAAAGATCGGTGGTACAGAATGTCAGAAATGTCACTATTAATAATTTGAACTGTTTGAAAATGTGCTGATGCGTGATGGATCACATTTTCAGAAATTCAAATCCTCAAATTTTCAATTAGCTATCTAACAAAGCATATGAGCAAGAAAAAATATTGGCAAAGTTTCGGAGAGCTGAACAGCACGAAGGCATACCAGGAAGATGTGGCGAATGAGTTTAAAGAGGAATTGCCTTTTGAAATGGACGATAACGGGGCAAAAACTCCACGTCGTGATTTCTTAAAGTATCTCGGCTTCAGCACCGCTGCGGCAACACTTTCTGACAGTTGTGAAATGCCTGTAAAAAAGTCCATTCCTTTCCTGAACAAGCATGATGATATAGTTACCGGCGTTGCCAACTATTACGCCACTACATTCGTATTGGATGGAGATGTAGTACCGGTTATAGCAAAAGTGCGTGATGGCCGCCCCATCAAAATTGAAGGAAATGAACTCGGGTTTACAAAAGGAGGTACATCACAACGTGTACAAGCTTCTGTACTGAGTCTTTATGATACTGCCCGCATCCGTTTCCCAATGGAAAAAACGGCGGAAGGATTTAAAGAAGCCCCTACTTACGAAGCAGTTGACAAGAAAATTGCAGCAGCTTTGGCAAGTGCAGCCGGTAAACAAATTGTATTCTTAACTTCTACTATCAACTCTCCAACTGTATTGGCAGTAATGGATGAGTTCAAAGCAAAATATCCCACAGCCAAGCATGTAACGTATGATGCTGTTTCTTACAGCGGTATCATCCAGGCAAGTGAAGCATCTTATGGTAAAAAAGGCATCCCTTCTTACCACTTCGATGCAGCTGATGTAATAGTAAACTTTGGTGCAGACTTTTTAGGCACGTGGTTAAACCCTGTTGATTTTGCAAAGCAATATGCAAGCAAGCGTAAGATCAATGAGAAGAACCCAACCATGAGCCGTCACTTCCAGTTCGAAAGCATGTACAGCATGACGGGTGCAAGTGCTGATGAACGTTACACACACAAACCAAGTGAGCTGGGTGCTGTATTATTAGCATTATACGCAAAAGTGGGTGGTGCAGTAACTGCTCCTGCTTTTGAAGATAAACGCCTGGCTGCAGGTATTGATGCTGCTGCTAAAGAATTACTGGCAGCTGGTGGTAATGCACTGGTGGTTAGCGGAAGCAACGATGTAAATGCACAGATCCTTGTAAATGCCATCAACGATAAAATTGGAGCAAACGGTAAAACCGTGAACTATGGTACTATGCTCAACTACCGTAAAGGTGTTGATGCAGAGTTTGAACAACTGGTAGCCGACCTCAACGCAGGTGCTGTTGGCGCATTGTTCATTCATGGTGCAAACCCTGTTTACACATACCGTGACGGTAAGAAATTTGCTGATGGCCTCAAGAAAGTTGGCTTAACGGTATCGTTCAACGAACGTGAAGATGAAACAACTGAGCATTGCAAATTTGTATTGCCTGATCATCATTATTTAGAAAGCTGGGGCGATGCTGAACCAAAAACAGGTTACCTCTCTTTCATTCAGCCTACTATTCATCCGCTGTTTAAAACAAGAGCTTTCGCAACTTCTTTACTGAAATGGAGCGGCAGCACTGTAGCGGATTACGAAACATATTTCAAAAACTACTGGATCAGTAAACTGGGCGGACAAACTGCATTTGATAAAGCATTGCAGGATGGTGTTATTGAACCCGCTGCTCCTGTTGTTGCAGGTGCTGCATTCAATGCTGCTGTAGTAGCTGATGCTGCTGCTAAACTGAGTGCTGCGAAAAAAGGCGGTAAGTACGAGCTGGTGATCTACCAGAAAGTAAGTATTGGTGATGGTAAAATGGCCAACAACCCTTGGTTGCAGGAAATGCCTGATCCGCTTACACGTGCAACATGGGATAACTATGTAATCATTTCTCCTGCATTGCAGAAAGAATTGTTTCCTGATATGAACCTCGATACGTACGAGGTGGAACCACCAAAGCCGGTTGTAACCGTAAAAGCTGGTGGTAAAGAAATTAAACTCCCGATCATTATTGTGCCCGGCACAAACGCCAGCACAATTGCTATTGCTGTTGGTTACGGCCGCAGCGAAAAAGTTGGTCGTGCAGCAAAAGGATCTGGTCAAAATGTTTATCCATTAGTAGGATCAAACGGTGCTACATACGAATACTCTGTTGCTGATGTAACTATTGCAACAACAGGTGAAATGTACGACATCGCACAAATGCAAACACACGGCCAGTACGATAACCGTACGGAAGTAGTGAAGGAAACAAGCATGGCGATATTCAAAAAAGATCCAAAGCATTTCCTGAACGAACGTGAAGCGCATTTGAAACCTTACGGTGGTACTGCAGGTTTAGAAGAAAAAGGAACACTGTATCCTGTTTTCGACAAGCCGGGTATCAAATGGGGAATGAGTTTAGATCTGAACCTTTGTAACGGTTGTGGTGCCTGCGTGGTTGCATGTAGTGCAGAGAACAACGTTTCTGTTGTAGGTAAAAACCAGGTGGCGAAATACCATGACATGCATTGGTTACGTATCGACCGTTATTTCAGCGGTGATACTGAAAACCCGGATGTGGTATTCCAGCCAATGATGTGCCAGCACTGTGATAACGCTCCTTGTGAGAACGTTTGTCCGGTAGCAGCTACCAACCACAGCAGTGAAGGTTTGAACCAAATGACATATAACCGTTGTATTGGTACAAGATATTGTGCAAACAACTGTCCTTATAAAGTTCGTCGCTTTAACTGGCACGACTGGAATGGTGCAGACAGCTTCAAAGACAACCAGAACCCACTTATCGAGTATGGTCGCCTGAATGAAGTAACGATTGATATGAACGATGATCTTACACGCATGGTGCTGAACCCTGATGTTACTGTTCGTAGCCGTGGTGTAATTGAAAAATGTTCTTTCTGCGTACAACGTTTACAGGAAGCAAAACTCACAGCGAAGAAAGAAAGCCGCCCAATGGTGGATAACGATATCAAATCTGCTTGTCAGCAGGCTTGCCCAACAAACGCTATCGTGTTTGGTAATGTAAATGATAAGGAAAGTGCCATCAGCCGGGTGCGCAACCAGGAAGGGTACAACCGTACTTATTATGTACTGGAGCAAATTCACGTGTTGCCTAACGTAAGCTACCAGGCCAAAGTGCGTAATACTGACCGTGTGGTTGGTAACCACGAAGAAGGTCACGGTGGTGCACACGGTGAAGCTGCTGAAGCAAAACATGAAGAAAAAGCAGAAGCTGCACATTAAGATGTGTATGATTCCTTAGAAAGGAATTTGTTGAACAGCGTTAAAAAAAGTTGAAGAGTGCGACGCAACAGAAGACGAAAAACGATTCTGAAGCTAAGTACAAAACATAAAACCAAAGCTCGAAGCTCATAGCTGATAGCTTAAAGCTCAAACAAGAATATGTCATTACTACGGTACGAATCACAGGTAAGGGAACCATTGGTTGATGGTCATAAAACCTACCACGACGTTACAGAGGATATTTGTAAGCCGGTGGAAGCTGCCCCCACCCGTTTGTGGTGGATCGGTTTCATCATTTCAGTGGCATTGCTGCTGTTTGGTGCAGTGAGCTTATACAAAGAAGTAGTGTATGGTACAGGTATGTGGAACCTGAACAAAACCATCGGATGGGGTTGGGATATCACCAACTTCGTATGGTGGGTTGGTATTGGTCATGCCGGTACATTGATCTCTGCTATCTTGTTGCTCTTCCGCCAGGGCTGGCGTACAGGTGTAAACCGTGCGGCTGAAGCGATGACCATCTTTGCCGTTATTTGTGCGGGTCAGTTCCCGATCTGGCACATGGGTCGTGTGTGGATGGCCTTCTTCGTAATGCCTTATCCAAACAGCCGTGGTCCTTTGTGGGTGAACTTCAACTCACCACTGTTGTGGGACGTATTTGCGATCTCTACTTACTTTACTGTATCTCTTTTATTCTGGTATAGCGGTTTGATTCCTGATATGGCCACCCTGCGTGACCGTGCTAAAAAGAAATGGGCAAAAGCATTTTATGGTGTTGCTTCTTTCGGATGGACAGGTTCAACCAAACACTGGCAACGTCATGAAAGCTTATCACTGGTATTGGCCGGTTTAAGTACGCCGCTTGTATTGTCAGTACACACGATCGTATCGTTTGACTTTGCCACTTCGGTTATTCCGGGCTGGCATACAACCATCTTCCCTCCTTACTTCGTTGCGGGTGCCATCTTCTCTGGTTTTGCCATGGTGCAAACACTGATGTTGGTTACACGTAAGATCATGAACCTGGAAGATTACATTACACTCAGCCACATTGAAAATATGAACAAGGTTATTGTATTGACCGGGTCTATTGTGGGTTGTGCTTACTTAACAGAATTGTTCATGGCATGGTACAGTGCGGTGAAATACGAACAGGATATCTTCTTTAAATACCGTATTGCCGGTCCTTACGGATGGAGCTACTGGTTGATGATGACCTGTAACGTAATTACGCCGCAGTTGTTCTGGAGCAAGAAACTGCGCCGCAACATTGCCTTTACTTTCTTAATGAGTATTGTGGTGAACGTAGGTATGTGGTTCGAACGTTTTGTGATCATCGTATCATCACTCTATCGTGATTATCTGCCTTCTTCATGGTCGGTGTACTACCGTCCAACCATTTGGGAAGTTGGTTTCTATCTCGGTTCGTTTGGGTTGTTCTTTACCTGTTACTTCCTCTTCTCGAAATATTTCCCTGTAATTGCCATTGCAGAGATCAAACATATATTGAAGAAGAATGGCGAAAGCTATAAAGAGCAAATGGATGGTATTGAAAAGCAAAGCGCAGAAGAATTTGCTCACGAACATGCACATGCACACTAATTGAATAAAAGCTGAAAGCTAAAAGCTAAAAAATATGTCTGTAAAAAAATTCGTAGTTGGCTGTTTTGATGATGAAAAGACGCTGTTCCCTGCGGTAAAAAATACCCGCAAAGCAGGTTATAAGATTCATGATGTGTATACACCCTTCCCGATACATGGTTTAGACCATGCAATGGGTTTGCGTGATACCAGCCTCCACACTGCCGGCTTTATTTATGGTATGACGGGTACCACCGTTGCGTTAACGTTCATGAGCTGGGTGTTTACAAAAGACTGGCCATTGAACATTGGTGGTAAACCGCACCTGCCATTGCCTGCATTTATTCCCATTGTGTTTGAGTTAACAGTATTATGTTCAGCTGTGGGTATGGTACTCACGTTCTGCTACCTCTGCCAGCTCGGGCCGTTTGTTACCAAAGACCATTTTCACCTGCGTGCAACAGATGATCTGTTTGTAATGCCGATTGAAGTAACGGAGAAAACAAATGTGGAAGAAGTGAAAGCATTTTTCCAGAGTGCCGGAGCTGTGGAAGTATTCGAAAAAGAAGCAGAAACAGGCTGGTGGCTTGGTCGTTACGACAAAAAAAGAAAGGCGTTTGAAAAAGAAACTATCGTTACAGCATAAACATATTGCAATGCGTTCAACAAAGATTGTTACACTTGGATTGGTTACAGTAGTACTGGCAGCAGCTTCCTGCAAAAACGGCCCTCAGCGTGAGCCGGGTAAAATTTATATGCCCGATATGGCTTACAGCCGTGCAGTGGAAACCTATGCTGACCATAGCAACCTTACTGAAGC
>NZ_CAMLGT010000116.1 GCF_946479605.1 uncultured Lacibacter sp. | reverse complement strand
CCGGGCATCTATATTGTTCAGGTGCTGGATGAAAAGAAAAAATTAGTGCAGAGTACAAAGATCAGCATACAATAAAATAAACTTATGAACTATTTCTACCTTTCACTTTTGCTTTCAATACTGTCAGTTAATAGTAACGCACAGAGCACTGAATTTAAAATGCCTTCCATTGCGCCGGAAGTAATAAAGCAAGTACAGCGGGGCGGTACAGGAGGCACATCTTCACACATCCGGATAAGATGCGGCACCGGAACAGTTGGGCGGGAGCCATTGTTTATTGTGGATGGTGTTCCGTATGAACAATCAGAAATAAAAACACTGAATCCGCACGACATTGTTGAAATAACGGTACTAAAGGATTTACACGCTACAGCAATATATGGATGCAGAGCAACAAACGGTGTTGTGCTCATTACAACAAAAAAAGCGTACCATCGCAAATTTGTGATCAAGGATGAACATACGCAGCTTGCCGTAGCAAACGCAACCATTGAAGCAACATCAACAAAAACAAATAAGCGGATCTCGTTTGCGGCAAATGAATGGGGCAGGTTTGAGACAGATTCCCTCCAGTCGCTGGATTATATGTTGACCATTTCCGCTGAAGGATACAAAACACAGACAATCAGTTTAAAAATTGTTCAGCAAAACAGTGGTGAGATAAAGTTAGAGGCTGTACAACAGGCGAAAAAGCAAATGGATGTAAACAGTTTCGCATTGTTCAGGATCTATCCAACACAAATCAGTAAATCCGGTGCTGTTACAATTTCTTTCAGTCATGTAAAACCAGGTCAATACCATCTTCGTATGTTCAATGTCGCCGGGCAAATTTTTTCTGCGATGCAAAAGCAGATCAGTACAAAAAATGAAACAATGCAAATCCATATACCCGACAATGCAATGCCCGGAATGTACATTATACAAATTGTAAACGAACAACAGCAATTGATATATAGCAGCAAACTACTTGTGCAATAAACAGCCAAAGGAGAAACACGTATGAATGGGCCGCCTTTGCGGTCCTTTTTGTTTTCCACATAATTCAACTTTGGTTTGATATTTGCTTTTTGCTAAATACTCCCTCTAAATCCTTTTTGTTGAACGATTTACCCGCCTTTGATCTGTAGCGATGAAACTTACATAAACGGGAAATTATGATGACTTTTTTTGTGATACCGGGGGCAGTTTATCCCCTTCAGAGTGGTGAGTTGTTTTTAACTGTTCTTGCAGCAATTGGAGCAGGATACCTGGGCAAGTTTTTGTTTGACCGGGTTCGTTCAAAATCCGACAACAGTGAAACAGATGAACTGCAGCTGGAGTTGGAAACACTGCAAAACAAATTCAGTTCAGAAATACTTCGGAAAGAAGAAGCCGAATTGTTAATGCAGGATGAATTGAAAGCAGCTGAAAAGCGACACATGGAACTACAGGTGCAATATGCAAAAGCGCTTACTCATATTGATCAGCTTCGTCAAGGTCATCTTCCTGATAGTGAAGAAGTACAAACAGGCGAAAGCCAAAAGATCCTTCAGAATTTACAGGACAAAATAGCCCGGCAGGAAAGAGCATTACTTGAGCTGGAGCAGAAACTTCAAAAAACAGAACAGGAAAAAAACAGCATACAGGAATCGCTGAATCATGTACAGTCTTCAGCTGATGGTGAACATGAATCATTAAAAGTTCAACTCAGGCAAGAGAAGGTAAAATACGAAGAGCGGCTTCAATCGCAACTGGAAGGATCGCAAAAGCTGAAAGAGCAATTTGATGCTGAGCTGGCTCTTGCACGGGCAGAGGTTGAAAAATTAGAACAGCAGTTGCAATTGCAACCGGTATCGGCAGACAGGGAAATGGAACTGGCAAAGGAGGTAGAACGCCTGCAGAAAGAACTAAGAACGGCCGCAGATGGCAACGGTTTGAATGAAGAGATTCTTGTTCAAAAAGCAGGCATTACCGATACACGCATACAGGCTGCACAGGTGGCTGATAAAATAGAAGAATTCAGAGATCATTTAACTGCTATCCTTCGTGATACGTACTCGTACGAGCAGTTGCTGGCAAGCAATGAACGGTTGAATGAAACGATCATCCGGCTGCAACACGAAAAACGTACAACAGAAGAGGAAGTAGCCGAGTTGAAAATTGTAGCAGAAGAAAAAGAAAGAACAGAAAATGAATTGCAGGCGCTACACACATCACTGCAACAAAAAGAAAGTGAGTGGAAGGATAAATCATCAGCATTTGAAACATCGCTGATGCATTTAAACAGGCAGGTGCATGAAAAAGAAAAGAGTGTAAAAGAACTTCTGCAAGAAAAAGAAGATCTGTTAGAGCAGATAGAACAACTGCGGCATAAGCTGGATGAAAGGGAACAGCTTTCAAAAGATATGATCCTTGCAATGAAGGACATTGAGTCAAGGTTTGCCCATTTTCATCACGCAACAGCCGAAGCTGCCATTGTAAATGGCAATGGCGAAATGCATTATCGTTGATTCTGATATCCTTTAAATATAAATATGCTATTCAATACCATTGAAATTTCAAAACAGCTGCATCAGAAATTAGGAGATGAAGTGATTCGTTCGGCTTCCCCGCAGGCAGCGGGCGGGGAGGTCATTTTTATTGACCCTCTTTACCAGCTCAGGGTTTTTAATTTCCTCTTTTATGAACCGGAATTCCGTTTCGATCAGTTGCGTGATCTGATGTTACTGTTTGAGCCGGGAAAGCACGTTAATAATTATTGGATGCAGTATCAGCTCAGCAGTCGCTACTATACCGATAAGCTGGTGTTGGCTATCCCGTTTGAAGCAGGGGTAGAGAATGTTTTATATTCTGTTAAGCATTTGTACGGAAGTGTAGCTGCCAGGTTTGAGCAACACATGCACGACATTCATAACATTACTTTTAACGATCGGATTACTCCTGCAAAGCTGATGAGGGAACGGGTGAAAAATATACTGGCACTGTTTCCTTTCTCCGTGTAATAAGTAAAGCAATTACTTTTTGTTGATCGTTTGATCGATGACCTGCAGTAAACCGTTGGTTGGTTTATCAAGCGACAGTTCCCAGAACATAATGCCGCCAAGTTTTTTTGCTTTGATGTACTTCACTTTTTCTGCAATGGATTCTTCATCATCAAACGTTGCATATGTGTTTGTACTGCTGTTGTAGGCATAGGGTGCTTGGGCAACTATATCTCTGTAAAAAACAAAGCCGTTGTCTTTATTCAGCATGGTTGCAAATTGGGAGTAAGCAATAAAATCTTTAAATACTCCATTTTGATAAAGACCGTTGTTTTCGTTCTTTACATTTATCCATGAGCGTGCATAAAATGCTGCACCAATAATCAGTTTGTTCAGTGGCAGTTGTTGCTGTTCAAAATAACGGATCGCCCAATCGGCAGAACGTGTTTGCTGTGCTGTTGAATACAATGCGGTATGGTGGCCGGTTACTGTGCTGTAACCATGCACCAGATCATAGGTCATCAGGTTTACAAAATCAACAACAGGCAACACTGCTTTCCAGTCGATGGACTGTTCCAGGTATTCTTCAAAACCACCTGCAGCAAAACTGATGAGTGCTCCTTTATGAAGTGTGCTGCGTAATGTTTGTACAAGTGATGTGAAATTTTCTTTGTCCTCTTTTTTATAGGTATGACCGGGGTAGCCTTTAATGGTTGGGTATTCCCAGTCAAGATCAATACCATCAGCCTTGAAAAACGTTAGTGCTTCTTTCACTGATAACGCAAATTCGCTACGTCCTTCATTGGAAGAAAACACATCGGAACAGGAGGAACAGCCGCCCCAGCCGCCTAATGATAATAGAACCTTTAACCTTGGGTTTCTTTGTTTAAGCGAAACGAGTTTTTGAATGGTGGCAGTATCCCTTTTATTGGAAATATGAAGTTTATTCCCTTTTAAATGCCCGAATGAAAAAATGATCTGTGTTAATGCTTCTACTTTGTATTGATCGATCCTTTCGGCACCGGCTGCATAATAGGCAATCACTTCCATTGCTTTGCCGTTGGCGGTTTGTGCATTACAAAACAGAAATGGGAACAGAAGTAAAACAGTGAGTGAAACAATACGTTGGGTCATGATTTAAATATAAATACAATAAAGCAATTGAGTTTGACTGATTGTATAAATGGGTAACCTTTATTTTTTACCAAAGCCAGGGTGGTATTGCTCCAGTGTTTTACGCAGGTATTCTCTATCGAGGTGTGTATAAATTTCCGTGGTGGTAATACTTTCATGCCCCAGCATTTCCTGCACCGCACGCAAATCGGCACCACCTTCCACTAAATGTGTGGCAAAGGAATGACGGAAGGTGTGCGGCGAAATATTTTTCGTGATGCCTGCTTTTTTTGCCAGTTCTTTAATGATGAGAAAGATCATGACTCTTGTCAGCTCATCACCACGCCTGTTGAGGAAAACGAAATCTTCTTTTCCTTTTTTGGGTTGGTTGTGAACACGGATATTGTTGACATAGATGCTGATGTATTTAACGGCACTGCTGCCAATGGGTACAAGACGTTCTTTATCGCCCTTGCCAATAACACGGATAAAACCTACATCAAGATAAAGATTGGAGAGTTTTAAGTTCACTACTTCGCTTACACGTAAGCCGCAGCTGTACATGGTTTCAAGAATGGCTTTGTTGCGGCCACCTTCCGGTTTGCTCAGATCAATTTCATTGATGATCTGTTCAATTTCATTGTAGCTAAGTGTATCAGGTAGCGAACGTTTGAGTTTCGGCGCTTCCAGCAACGCAGTAGGATCTTTTATGCTGATCTGTTCCAGCAAACAGTATTTGTAAAACTGTTTTAATCCTGAAATAATTCTTGCCTGGCTGCTGGCACTCATGCCCAGTTCTGCAATCCATTTAATGAATTGCTGCAGGTCTTTCAACACAAGGTCGGCAGGGTTTTTAAGATCGTTGATGCTTTGCAGGTATTGTGTCAGCATTTCCACATCATGCAGGTAGGCTTCTACTGAGTTATCACTCAGCGAACGTTCCAGTTGCAGATAAGCTTTAAATCCTTTCTTATACGGTTCCCACATGAAGTAGTAGTAATTGAAGTTTGGAAGATAAGAAGTTTTTAAAGTCAGGAAGAATGCAAGTTTTAAAGAGGTTATGACTAAAATTAATTGCAGATTTTAGATTTACGATTGCCGATTTTCAAATGCCTGTAGTCTATTGCTTATTGCCAATTGCTCATTATATTCGCTGCCTAAAACTCATTCCCGGTATGCAATCATCGAAACCCATGCACCTTCCTTTCTTTAAACGATTAATGCAACAGAACCGTCGTCGTTTCCGTTATTTTCTTACCCGTTTGGAAACAGTAAAGCCAAAAGGCGTTGATAAGATCGCAAAAGAAATGGATAAGGAAGTGTGGGCCGAAACTGATTGCCTGGCTTGTGCTAATTGTTGTAAGACGATGACGCCAACATTTACCAAGCAGGACATAAAACGTATTTCTGCACACTTCAACCAAACACCGGAAGAGTTTACTGCGAAATGGTTATACAAGGAACGCAGCACAGGTGATATGATGAATAAAAAACAACCTTGCCAGTTCCTCAACTTAAAGGATAATAAATGTTCTATTTACGAGATACGTCCTGTTGATTGCGCCACTTTTCCGCATCACACCAAAAAGAATTTTACAGAATGGGTGCATGTGTACAAGCAGAATGTGGAGTATTGCCCGGCTACTTATAAGTTAGTTGAAAAGATGATGGAAAGGGTTGGTAAAATATAAGTTCTGAGTTCTACGTTTTTCGTTTGTGAAAATACTAAAGGCTATCAGCTGGCTGCTGGTAGCTTTCTTTTTTCGTAAACCATCACCTCATCACCATCGTGCATCATTGTGCCGGTGAATGTAAAACCGCATTTCAGCAACACTTTCTGCGAACCGATATTTTCAGCAACAGTTAAGGCATGTACAGCATTATTCGGTATAGCAGTAAATACATAATCAGCAAGGGCTGCTTTCACCAACTCTGTTGCCAAACCCTTGCCATGAAATGGTTTCAGCAAAGCATAGCCAAGATGAATATTTTCACTGCCATCAATGGATAGTAAGGAAAAAGAGCCGGCAAACTCATTACTGTCTTTTGTAAACACAGCAAATCGTCCAAGCCCCGGATGGTCTATATAAAACTGCAGGTTCTCTTCTAAGAACGCATCGCTTTGTTCTCTTGTTTTGGGCTCACGGATATACTGCATGATCTCAGCATCGCCATTCAACGCAAAGAAAATAGCTGCATCATCCTTTGTGTAAGGCTGCACATATAACCGTTCTGATTGAAAAAGTATCATGACAAGTTGCTGCTGCTTAATTCATCTGAACTCGCAAATCTAAAATCTGCAATAGCAATGTTGATGCTTCGTACCTCGTACTTCTCTTATCCTTCCTTATGAATCTCACTCGTAAAATGAAACTCAATATCAGGGTTGTTCTGCCGCTCAGTATTTAAGAACCATTCACTCTGTGCCAGGTACACCAGGTGGCCATCTTTATCTTCAGCAATATTGTTTGTTTTAAAGCGGGTGAAATCATCCAGTTTCTTTTGGTCTTTACTGGTTATCCAGCAGGCTTTGTAGTAAGGCATGGATCGGAATTCAGCGCTTGCACCATATTCCTGCAACAAACGGTATTGAATGACTTCAAACTGCAGTTCGCCCACACAACCAATGATCTTTTTGTTACCTCCAAACTGGGTGAACAATTGAGCTACACCTTCATCGGTTAACTGCAGCAAACCTTTTTCCAGTTGCTTGGTCTTCATCGGGTCTTTATTCACTACTTCCTTAAACAATTCAGGCGAGAAGGAAGGAATGCCGGTAAAATAAAAATCTTCGCCTTCTGTGAGTGTATCACCAATTTTAAAGTTACCTGTATCAAACAAACCTACCACATCGCCGGGATAAGCTTCTTCGATCACATCTTTCTGACGTGCCATAAACGAATAAGGATTGCTGAAACGCACATCTTTATCCAAACGCACATGATGGAAATATTTGTTGCGCTCAAACTTGCCACTGCACACACGTAAGAACGCAATACGGTCACGGTGTTTGGGATCGAGGTTGGCGTGTATTTTAAAAATGAATCCGCTGAATTTATCTTCCTGCACATCGAGGTGGCGGGTTGAGGTTTCCCTGCTTTGCGGAAGAGGCGCAATGCGGATAAATGTGTTGAGCATTTCTTTTACACCAAAGTTGTTTACGGCACTGCCAAAGAAAACAGGTGCTACTTTTCCCTTCAGGTATTCATCCACATTCAAATCGCCATACACACCATCTACCAGCTCCACATCTTCACGCAGGGTATTGGCATCTGTATCGCCCACTTTTGCATCAAGTGTACCATCGTTCAGGTCTTTGATCTCCACCACATCTTCATCACTGGCTTTGGTGTTGGGCGTAAAAAGAACGAGTGATTTTTTATCAAGATCGTACACACCTTTAAAATCCTTTCCGCTGTTGATAGGCCAGGTCATGGGGTGCAGGTGAATGTTGAGTTCTTTCTCCACTTCTTCAAGCAGGTCAAAACGGTTTTTGCCATCACGGTCCATTTTGTTGATGAAAACAATCACCGGCGTATCACGCATGCGGCACACTTCCATGAGGCGGCGGGTTTGCTCTTCCACACCATTCACACTGTCAATCACCAATATTACACTGTCCACGGCTGTTAATGTACGGTAAGTATCTTCAGCAAAGTCTTTGTGGCCCGGCGTATCAAGCAGGTTAATGAGCGTGCCGTTGTATTCAAAGGTCATTACCGAAGTAGCAACTGAGATACCACGCTGCCGTTCGATTTCCATGAAATCGCTGGTTGCATGTTTCTTGATCTTATTGCTTTTTACAGCACCTGCCACCTGTATGGCGCCCCCAAACAGGAGGAGCTTTTCGGTAAGGGTTGTTTTACCGGCATCGGGGTGGGATATGATCGCAAATGTGCGGCGGCGGTTGATCTCGTTTGAATACTTCATGACTTAGTTCATGGTTCATAGTTCATTGTTAATAGAGGTCTGTCACGACTATGAACTATTAACCATGGACTATCGGCCTTTTTAAGCCCGCAAAGGTAAGCCGTCAGGCCCTTCCTTTTGTAACAATTTTCTTCCTGCTTCGACAAATCATTCTAAATTTGATGCATGCGTAAAACCTTTGAGATTTTCTGGAACAGCCTCATTTTTGCTACACAGGAGCTTCGTAAGAACAAGCTGCGTACGTTCTTAAGCCTGTTAGGAATTACGTTCGGTATTTTCTGCATTATCAGTGTAATGGCTACCGTTGGCAGCCTGGAAAGCAGCATTAAAAACGAGTTCAAATCGTTTGGCAGTAATACCATTTATGTACAGAAATGGCCCTGGGGCGGCGGTGGCGAATATCCCTGGTGGAAATATGCAAACCGTCCCAACACAAAATTCAAAGAAATGGCGCCGGTAAAAGACCGTATGTCGCTTGCTTCAAATGTTGCTTTTACATACTTCAATTCTTCCTCTATTGATTACAAAGATGTTTCTCTTGCAAGTGTAAGCTGGTATGGTGTAACAGAAGAGTTTAACCTGATACAGCCTTTTGAAATTGGTGATGGGCGCTATCTTTCATCAAATGAATTTGCCTATGGAACAGCAAGTGTGGTGATGGGCTATAATGTTGCAGAAAAACTATTTGACAAAGCTGAAGCAGCTGTAGGTAAAGAAGTGGCAATTAAGGGGCGAAAAGTAAATGTAGTTGGCGTAGTAAAAAAGCAAGGACAAAGCATGCTGGGTGGTTGGGATTTTGATAATGTGATCATTATTCCTTACCGTTTTGCCAGCCAGATCGGTAATGAAAGCCGTAGTGATGGTTTTATGATTGTGAAAGGAAAAGACAATATTCCAACGGATGATCTTAAAAATGAATTACGTGGGGTCATGCGTAGTGTACGTAAGCTAAACCCTAAGCAGGAAGATAATTTTGCTTTGAATGATGTTAGTTCCGGCGCTACACAAATCACTTCTATATTTAGTGGCATGACGGTTGGTGGCATTGCCATCACCATCCTTTCTTTCATTGTTGGTATTTTTGGTGTGGCCAATATCATGTTTGTTACCGTTCGTGAACGTACCAGCATTATTGGTTTAAAGAAAGCCATTGGTGCCAAACGCCGTACAATCCTTACAGAGTTTTTGCTTGAAAGCGCTTTCCTCTGTGTACTGGGCGGCATCATCGGGCTGGTATTGGTTTTTGGACTCACGTTTATTTTATCGGCCGTTTTGAAATTTAAAATATTCATATCACTGGGCCTGTTTTTAACAGCGGTGATCGTATGTATTTTAACCGGTATCCTTGCTGGCATCATTCCTGCGTTTATTGCCGCAAAAATGGATCCGGTGGTGGCTATTCGAAGTAAATAAAAAATGAAGAATGTGAAAGGAGAAATGAAAAAGGGAGCTGCCTTACTTTTGCATTCTTAATTATTCATTTTTAATTTTTCATTTCCGCTTTGATTACCATTCTCGCTATTGAATCTTCCTGCGATGAAACTTCGGCTTCTGTTTGTCGTGATGGGGTAATACTCTCCAATGTAATTGCCACACAGGCGGTGCATGAGCAATATGGCGGGGTTGTGCCCGAGCTGGCCAGCCGTGCACACATGGAAAACATTGTTCCGGTTGTGGAAGAAGCGTTGAAGAAAGCGGCTGTTTCAAAAAAAGAACTGTCGGCCATTGCTTTTACACAGGCTCCGGGTTTGATCGGGTCATTACTGGTTGGTGCACAGTTTGCAAAATCAATGGCACTGGCATTGAATATTCCGCTTATAGCTGTGCATCACATGCAGGCGCATGTATTGGCTAACCTGATACCGGAAGAAAAGCCTTCCTTTCCTTTTCTCTGTTTAACAGTAAGTGGCGGACATACACAAATTGTATTGTGCGAAAGTGCAACCAACATGAAGGTATTGGGCGAAACCATTGATGATGCTGCAGGAGAAGCGTTTGATAAAACAGCAAAACTGCTTGGCTTGCCTTATCCCGGTGGGCCATTGATCGATAAATATGCACAGCTGGGCAAGCCTGATCGGTTTAAATTTCCTGAACCACAAATTCCTGAACTCAATTTCAGTTTCAGTGGATTAAAAACATCCATTTTGTATTTTCTGAAAAACGCCGGTGCAAGTTTGGTTTTTAAAGAAGAATTTTTGGCAAGCGAAGAAGAGCAGAAAAAGTTTATTGCAGAAAACCTGCATGACATCTGTGCATCTGTACAGCAACGCATCATTTCCATTTTGCTCAACAAGTTGAAGAAGGCAGCAAAGGAAACAGGTATCAAACAAATGTGCCTTGCAGGTGGCGTAAGCGCCAACAGTGGTTTACGAAAATCATTTACAGAAATGGGGGAGAAGTATCATTGGAAAACATTTATCCCTTCGTTTGAGTATTGCACAGATAATGCAGGCATGATTGCGATTACTGCTTATCATAAATTTCTTGCCGGTGATTTTGTTTCGTTAGATGTACAGCCAAGTGCAAGAGCGGAATGGTGAAGTTGCCAGCCGATAGCCGGTAGTTGTTAGCCGTTCGCCCAAACTCATCATACATTAGTCATCACTCATTCTTCATGCCGAATAACTATTTCCAATTCAAGCAATTTACTGTTCAGCAGGAAAAAGCAGCATTGAAGGTTAGTACCGATAGCTGTTTGTTTGGTGCATGGATAGCTGAGGAAGTAAGAAGTAAGAAGTATGAGGTAAGAGGTATGAAGTATGATGCAGCAGCAGAGGTTCCACTTACCACTCCCTATTCACCACTCACTGTGCTGGATATTGGCACAGGTACAGGGTTACTGATGTTAATGCTGGCACAGGTTTGTGATGCATTGATCGATGGAGTTGAAATTGATGAACCCTCCTGGCTACAGGCAAAAGAGAATATTGAAGCATCAGTATGGAAAGAACGGTTACAGTTATTTCATGCCGATGTAAAACAGTTGAGCTTTAGCAGGAAATATGATCTTATTCTTTCCAATCCTCCGTTTTATGAAGGCGATCTGAAAGCAGCTGCAACAAACCGCAATGTGGCAATGCATGATGCAGGGTTAAAGCTGGACGAACTGGTTACAATTGTTTCGGCAAACTTATCAGAGGGTGGGCACTTTGCTGTGCTTCTGCCTTTTGCACGTGCAGGGTATATGATTGAAATAGCAGCTGCTGTTGATCTTCATGTACAAAAGCATGTGCAGGTGAAACAAACGGTGAAGCATGGCTGTTTCCGCTCAATGCTTTTGTTTGCAAGAACAAAAACAAAAACCGTTGTTGAGGAAATA
>NZ_CAMLGT010000115.1 GCF_946479605.1 uncultured Lacibacter sp. | reverse complement strand
TTTCTATGATTAAAATCTGATGCCGATTGTTAATCCGGCTCTTACTCCACCCCACGGTCCGTCAATAATTGCTTTAACCCTGCTTGCATTTACATCGGCTGTAATTTTTGTGAGTGGAAGATCAATGTCTTCTATTTGTGTTCTGATGTCGTTTTGTTCGTTTGCAGATAGTGGTGTTGATGGTGTACCGGTTAATGCACCATTGCTCTTTCCATAATGTGCGCCAAGTATCCACCAGTCGAGTGAAATCATTTTTGCGATCTGCCATTGTGCACCAAACATTAATCCACCGCTATGTGTGGTCATATCGCCTTTCAGTCTGATGGTTTTGGTAACGTTGCCGTCGCCTTCATAATCAACAGGTAATTCATCCGATGTAAATTTTGCATAGCGGTAATAAGGCGCTAAATAAAAACCACGACCATAACCTTTGCGGCTTAAGTACAAGCGTACTTCCGGTGTAACAGCAAAGTTGCCCACTTTTACAGCACGGATATTTGCTTCCAGTTCAGGATCGCCATCGCCTACTTGTGTGGCAAACGAGTTGGCAAACGGCAAACTGCCTGTTGGCATTGTTCTTATACCCACTGCTACAGATAAGCGTTTGGTGATAATCCGCTCGTACTGGAACGAAAAATTCTTTAACGGCAAGCCCATCAGGTTCAGCTTTACAATATTATTCTTTGATTTATCGCCGGCTGCAAAACCGGTAGTTGCAGTTGGATCAAAATGGGAGTTGAATGCTATTTGTGCCTGCAGTAATCCTGTTGTGCCTGTTGCAAGTAACAGACAAAGCAATAGTTTTTTCATAACAGTTTATTTTATGTGATTTTGGTTGATGCAGTAAAGATGCAACTTCCTGCAACGGTAAGCAATACCTCTTTCAAGGTATTTTGCTTTATCAGGCCAGCAGCCGCTGGTTCAGTTCTCCATCAATTTTTTTAAAGAGGTGATAGGGTTTGTAAATACGCCAGTTATCGAGTTGCATCAGTTCAAGGTAACGGTTGAGCTTTAGTTTTTTAAAATCGTATTGTGTTTGTTCCGGCATGTTCAGGATAATGGTCCATCCGTTTTCATCGGCACAGTTTTCATACCATTCTTCATAGTAATCTTTTTCGCTGCTGTGGAAGTTGAGTACATTTTCAGCAATTAGGATGAATTTGTAAATGCCTTCGTTCATCAGCTTTTCAATCACTTCACGCTTCAGTTCCATTACATCGTTCTCTATAGCATCATTCCACTCGCCTAGCAATTCAATAATGGCATATTTCTCCGTATAGTCAGCAATCAGGATCTTGAGGTAGAGTGTGCGGCTGCCAAACTCATCCCATTGCGGATGGATATAATAATTGTAAACGGTTTGGGAAAATTCAAACTCGGAGTATTGGCGTCCGTAGAAAGGTGACCGCTCATCTTCTTCGCTCACATAAATATGGCGCCAGTTGTAAAATGGTTCAATATCATGCATACACAGCAGCTATCCGTTACAGATAGTTTCTGCAAATGTCAAACATGAAGTATTAAATAAAAAATAAAAATCAATTCTCAACGCTGTCATTATAGTAATCCAGCATTTGCAACACTGTGCATGGATGTACATAATTGAGCAATGTTGATTGAAGAAGTGCGCACAATTCACTACGGCTTATACAATATGCCTGGTTGGTCAATGAAAGTTTATACGCATTTACTTTGTGAAAGGCCAGTCTTGCAAGTTGAGTAGTGTGGTCTTCAACAATGGTGAATTGTTCAGCAATATGTGCCTGGTCGTCGAAGAAGATGGGCTTTTTCATGTGGATACAGGTTTAGATGAACAGATATTGGTTTTATTGTAACGTGAATGTAGGACAGAAAATTGTCCTGCTCTGTAGTAAAACCTCCACTGTTTTTGTCAACAGCAGTAAAGTTTACTGCTGCTGGGCTGCTTCTTCGGCTGCAATACGCTCCGCTTCTTTCACCGTTTCGGTTACCGGCATTTGTACGTCATTCATTTCTTCAAACACATGACCGTCTTCATAACCCACAGATACATAAACTGAAAGCGTTTGTTTTGACAGCCCTTTAAATGTGCCCTTTACCGGCGAACAGTCGTTAAAATCACGGCCTACCGCCAGTTTAATATGGTGCGTTGTTACCCAAACATTATTTGTAGGGTCAATGCCTACCCAGTTTAAACCTGGAATCCATGCTTCCACCCACGCATGTGTGGCACCTTCACCACGCATACCGTTTTTGTTGGGACAAATGTAGCCGCTTACATAACGGGATGGAATACCCATGGTGCGTAATAATTGCAACAGCACATGTGCAAAATCCTGGCACACACCGCTGCGGTGTTCAAGTATTTCATCAACGGTGGTTTCTATGCTGGTAATGCCTTTGATGTATTTGAACTCCGAAAAAATATGCGAAGAACATGCTTCAACGATCTGCATCACCTTTTTTTGTCCGCAGTCGAGCGTTGAAATGATTTCCTGTAAAACAGTTGTGGATTGAATGTCTTCCGGCCTTGCTAACTCCAGCAGTTGAAAATCGGTTGCTACAATTTTTGCCAGTTCATCCCTTGTGCTTTCAACCATAGTGATGGTTTCTTTACCAATGGTGCGTACCACCACCCTGCTGTCGATCACCAAAGATGTGTGTGCATCAACAATACCAAAATCGGCACAGCGGTTTCCCCAGTAATCAATAAAGAAAAACAGTTCAGGATCGGTTGAAATATTTACTTCATGTTGTAATATTTCCTGCTGCTCCGATGCAACAGGATAAATCCGCAACTGGTTGATACTTTCTTTTACCGGCCTGTTGTATGTATATTTTGTTACGTGCTGTATCTGAAAAACGGGCATCCTTTTTTATAACTAAGCGTACGAGAAAAATTGTTGTCCCAGTACATGTGAAAATTTCAGGAGATCTTCTTTTGTATCCTGCAAAAACCGCTGCAATGTAATCTGTTTGATGGAGCTTTCGTCTGCAAATTTTACACGGCTGTAAATGCGGCCAAACTCACGGTAGATCATTTGTTTTTTGGGTGGTTCATTTTCTTCCAGCACTTCTGTAAGATATTTTTCTGTACGTGAAAGTGCATACACAACCGAGCGGGGAAAATGATGATTGAACACGGCCTGGTGCAACACATTTGTATTGGTGGTACTACCCTGGTAGTTTTTCATGTGCAGCTCGTACCCCGATAATGACAGGAGCAGGTTGCGCCAGTACAAAATATCTTTGTGATCTTCCAGTTCAAAACTGATCTGTTCAAACTGCTTGCAGGTAACATCGGTTGTAAGAACAGCACGTTCTATCAACCGGCCGATGTTCATGAAATTCCAGCCCATGCCACGTGGCATGGTTGTATCAATTACACCAACATAAGTTAAACAAAGTTTTAATAACCTGTCAAGGTTGGGTAATGCTTCAGCACCAGATAGTTTTTTTTCAAGTCCCGGCTGGTTAACGGTATGATAAATGAGGTTTACTTCTTCCCATACTTCTTTTGTAATATGGTCCTGCATACCTCTTGCATTCTCTCTTGCTTTATTAATGATGTTCCGGAGCGAATTATGGTTCGACCGGTTGAGCAACAGGTATTGCAATGTATCTGCAGATGAATATTGAATTTTATCCAGTTCTTCTTCTGAAAGATTTCCGAATATTTCCAGCACCGGTTTCCATGAATGAACACCATAGGGCCCTTTATCAAGCGATAATACATAGTTGGTGAGCAATACACGCAACAATCCTTCAGCCCGTTCCATATAACGGTTCATCCAGAACATTGAATCAGCGACACGGCTAAGCATTTATGATGTTTGATTTTAGATTTATGATTTTGTTTCTGGTTTCAAGTTTCCTGTTTTTGGTTTGTTTATGCGGTGTTTCCTGTACCTAACCTGCAACCAGTAACTTGAAACGGTTTTGATTTTCGTACTTCCAACTTCGTCCTTCGTACTTAATCAATCACCCAGGTGTCTTTACTTCCACCACCCTGCGATGAGTTTACAACAAGCGAACCTTCTTTCAGTGCTACTCGTGTTAAACCGCCCGGTACGATCTTGATGCCATCAGGACCGCATAACGCATAAGGCCGCAGATCAACATGTCTTGCTTTTAATTCACCATCAATAAAACAAGGAACAGTTGATAATTGAATGATGGGCTGAGCAATAAACTCTCTCGGACTTTTTTCAATAGCAGCCCTGAACAAACGCATTTCTTCCTCCGTTGCTTTGTTGCCCATGAGCATTCCGTAACCACCACTTTGGTTGGTACGTTTCACCACCATCTTGTGCATGTTATTGAACACATATTCACGTTCATCATCATTACTCATCTGGTAAGTGGGAACATTGGGTAAGATGGGTTCTTCGTTGAGATAGTATTTGATCATGGCAGGCACATACGCATACACCGCTTTATCATCGGCCACGCCATTGCCCACGGCATTTGCCAAAGCAACAGTGCCCTTGCGATAGGCCCCCATAATGCCCGGCACACCAAGCATACTGTCGGGGCGGAACAACAACGGATCCATAAACTCATCATCAATGCGGCGATAGATCACATCCACCTGTTGCAAACCTGCAGTGGTTTTCATATACACTTTGTGATTGTTGATCACAAGATCTCTTCCTTCCACCAACTGGATTCCCATTTGCCGTGCAAGGAAAGTGTGTTCGTAATAAGCGGAATTATAAATGCCAGGTGTAAGCAATACTACTGTTGGATTGCTTGTGGGCCGTGGCGATAAAGCCATTAAATTATTATGCAGCAGCAACGGGTAATTGTTCACCATCCGCACATTGTTCTTCGAGAGCATATCAGGAAACAAACGCTTTGTTACTTCCCTGTTCTCCAGCATGTATGATACGCCTGATGGTGTGCGCAGGTTATCTTCCAGGATATAAAACGTACCATCTTCTCCACGAATAAGATCAATACCGGAAATGTGCACATAAATATCATGCGGCACTTTTATACCTGCTACTTCACGCAGGTAATGCGGACAGGAGGCAATGAGTTGCGGGGGAATGATGGCATCTTTAATGATTTCCTGTGTACTGTAAATGTCTTTGAGAAAAAGATTCAATGCTTTCAACCGCTGTTGAATTCCTTTTTCAACATGTGCCCATTCGGCAGCAGTAATGATGCGAGGAAGAATGTCGAAAGGAAAAATGCGTTCAATACCGGCATCATCGCTATACACGGTAAAAGTGATGCCCTGGCTCATGAACAGATCGCCGGCAAGCTGATGCTTTAAATGCAGGTCGGAAGTGCTGTATAACTTCAGCTCTTCTATGAGTTTTTGATACGGCAATCTTATCTTACCTGTGTGTTGCATTTCGTCAAATAATGCATCACTGGTTTGATAGCCTTGTATCAGCAGTTCGCTATCCATCATGATCGATCTTAAGTGTTAATAATGAAAAAGAGTTGCGTTCGCACAATGGATTTTGTACGGCAGGCAACTCTTCGCTCAATTTAGGGAAAACAGCTTAGTTGATGAAATAAATTATACTGCTTTCAACAAAAAGTTTTTCAATTGTTCAAACGAAACATCCATCTTGGTTGATTGCTTTGGCAGATCAATGATTGCTTTCACCGCATAGGGTAATTCAATTGCTTTCTTTAACACTGGTTCAACAACATCGTAAAACTTTACCGGGTGTGCAGTTTCAAGGAACATTCCTTTCAATGCTTGATGTTGTTGAAGATATCGTTCCAATGCCAAATACCCAACTGCGCCATGCGGATCGAGTGTGTAACCAAACTCATCATATGCACGTTTCATGGTTTGTTTTGTTTCTTCATCGGTAATGCTTACGCTGCTGAATTTTTCTTTCAACTGCGGAAACTGTTGATGAAACAATTCCAGGATGCGTACAAAGTTGCTGGGGTTACCCACATCCATGGCGTTGCTGATGGTAGCAACGGCAGCCTTTGGCTGGTATTGCTGGTTCTGCATGTAGTTCGGCACAACATCATTTGCATTGCATGCTGCAATAAAATGATTTACCGGCAAACCACTCATGTGTGCTAAAATGCCTGCACAGATATTACCGAAGTTGCCGCTTGGTACACAAATAACCGGTGGCTGCTCTTTCTGCTTCCATTGCTTGTAGGCAAAGAAATAATAGAACTGTTGCGGCAACCATCTTGCTACATTAATGGAGTTTGCCGATGTAAGAAATAATTGTTTGTTGAGTTCCGCATCTGTAAAGGCTTGCTTCACCATTTGCTGACAATCATCAAAGGTTCCGTTTACTTCCAATGCATGAATGTTCTTGCCAAGTGTGGTCAATTGTTTTTCCTGTACACTGCTTACTTTACCGCTGGGATAAAGAATCACTACATCTACTCCTTCCACATCATAAAAACCATTTGCAACTGCACCGCCTGTATCGCCGCTGGTAGCTACTAAAACGGTAACTTTTTTATCTGCACCTTTCACGAATTGCCCCAAACATCTGCTCATAAAACGAGCTCCCACATCTTTAAACGCCAATGTTGGTCCGTGAAATAATTCAAGCGAAGAGATGTTTTCGGTTACAGGCACTAACGGTATCGGAAAGTTGACTGTTTCTGATACAATGAGCAACAGTTCCTCTTCCTTTATCTCGTTACCCACATACGGTTTGATGACACGAAAAGCAATTTCATCGTTGCTGATGTTTTCGATATTGCTGATAAGTTCTTTATCAATCTGTGGAATTGTTTCGGGAAAGTACAATCCTTTATCCGGCGCTTGTCCAAGAATAGTAGCTTCTTTGAACGAAACGATGGGCGATTGTTTGTTTAAACTATAGTAATTCAAGTTGAAAATTTGAGAATTTAAAAATTGTTTTGCCTGTTGCCAACTGCTTATTGCCCATTCATTGCTTCAACGCCCTGCTTCGCAATAGAAGTAACATAGGTTTTATATTCTATTCCTAACCGTTGAAATACTTCCTGCATAATAGCTTCAACATTCTTTGCAGTTGTTTCTTGAGTGCTCAACATGAAAATAGATGGCCCGCTGCCCGAAATACCACCACCCAATGCACCCGCCTCTTTACTTCTTGTTTTTATTTCATCAAAACCCGGAATTAAAATACTGCGTACCGGTTCAATGATCACATCTTCCAGGCTACGGCCAATCAGTTCTGTATCGCCTTTCTCAAAACCGGCAACAAGACCGGCAATATTGCCCCACTGCTTTATGGCATCTTTCAGCAATACTTCTTTACGTAGTATCTGTCGTGCATCACTTGTTTTTACTTCAATCTGCGGATGAACCACTGTTACAAATAAGGATGGAGAATTCAGTGGTATTATATCCAGGGGATGAATAGAGCGGATGAGCGTAACACCTCCGTTGATACAAGGTGTAATATTATCAGCATGTTTTACTCCACTTGCCAGCTTTTCACCGTTCATGGCAAATTGAATGAGTTCGTCATTAGAGAATCGATTCTCCAGCAACAGGTTTGCTGCCACAGCTGCACCTGCAGCACTGGCTGCGCTGGAACCAAGACCACTGCCGGGTTTAATATGCTTTTCAATTTCTACTTCAAAGCCAATGTTGCCGCCCAGCTTTTCCATGATCGATAACAACACCACACCTGCCACATTTTTTTCGGCTTCGGTGGGTAAGTTGTAATCGTCTTTGTTGGTGATCACAACTTTCGGTTCATCGATTAACTTCAGCTTCATGATATCATAGGGCTCTTTCAGGGCCATACCTAAAATATCGAAACCGCAAACGAGATTGGCAACAGTGGCCGGACATTTTACTACTACTTCTTTCATCAGAATTATTTTTGAGCTGCTCTTAATATATCTGCAAATACACCACTGGCAGTAACTTCAGCACCGGCTCCGGCACCTTTCACCACCATCGGTTGTTCTTTATAACGATCGGTATAGAATAATACCACATTGTCTTTACCGTATAAATGATAGAGATCGTGTTGCGGCGGAATATGCTGTAAGCCCACACCTGCTTTACCATCTGCAAAACTTGCCACAAATTTCAGCTTGCAGTTTTCGGCATGTGCTTTATCATAAATGGCTTTAAAGTGTGCTTCTTCTTTTTTCATGGCTTCATAAAAATCGGCAACACTGCCCTGCATGCAACTGTCGGGCAGGAAACCATTGCAGCTGATCTCTTCCATTTCCATCTGCACTCCTGCTTCACGAGAAAGGATAAGAATCTTGCGCATTACATCAGTACCACTCAGATCCAAACGTGGATCGGGTTCTGTATACCCTTCGGCCTGTGCCTGTTTCACTACATCAGCAAAAGGCCTGCTGCCATCGTAATTGTTGAACACAAAGTTGAGTGTACCGCTTAATACTGCTTCCATGCGATGTACACGATCGCCGCTGCGCATCAGATCGTTCAATGTACCAATGATGGGCAAGCCTGCACCAACATTTGTTTCAAACAAAAACGGCGCATTAAACTCGGCTGAAAGATGTTTCAGTTTTTTATAGTTGCTGAGTTGCGATGAGGCAGCTACTTTATTACAAGCAACTACTGCAATACTTTTTTCGAGCAGCGATGCATATACATCGGCGATAGCTGCGTTAGCTGTTACATCAACAAAAACAGAATTACGCAGGTTGCGTTTAATGATCGATTGTACAAATGCCTGTAGATCGGCTTGTTCTGCATTAGCCAGACTGTCTTCCCATTTCGCAAGATCAATACCGTTTTCATCGATGAGCATTTTACGACTGTTGCTTAAACCAACAATGTTTACCTGTAAACGTAACTGCTGTTCAAGAAAACTTTGCTGTTGCTTTAACTGATCGAGTAATTTCTTACCTACATTACCGGTGCCTACTACAAAGAGGTTTACTTGTTTCTTGCTTGTTTCAAAAAACTCTTCGTGTAAAACGTTGACTGCTTTGCGTACATCGGCTGCTGCAACAACTGCAGAAATATTTCGTTCGGTGGAACCTTGTGCAATTGCACGGATGTTGATACCATTTCGTCCCAGTGCAGAGAACATACGTCCGCTGATACCGGTGTGATGACGCATCTGATCACCTACCAATGCAACGATCGATAATTGTTCTTCGATCTGCAGCGGTTCAACTTTATCGCTGTTGATCTCGTATTCAAATGCTTTGTCTACCCCTTCTTTTGCACGACCAGCAGAAGCTGCATCTACACCCACACAAATACTGTGTTCAGACGAACCTTGTGTAATAAGAATAACATTGATTTGTGCATTGGCTAATGCTGCAAACAAACGGCTGCTGAAACCGGGAATACCAATCATACCACTTCCTTCCAAACTTAACAGCGCAAGGGAGTTGATGCTTGATATACCGGTAATGATATTGCTCGATTCTGATTTGAATTCAATCACCGTTCCGTGATCGTTCGGCGCAAATGTGTTCTTGATCCATGTTGGAATATTTTTCGACAAGACCGGTTGAATGGTTGGCGGATAGATGACTTTTGCACCAAAGTGCGAAAGCTCCATTGCTTCCTGGTACGAAATAGAAGGAATGATCTTCGCATTCGGTACCCAACGTGGGTCGGCAGTCATCATACCACTTACATCAGTCCATATTTCCAAAGCACCTGCATCCACTGCTGCTGCAAGAATAGCAGCTGTATAATCAGAACCGCCACGACCTAATGTAGTTGTAATCTGTTCTGCATTGGCTGCAATAAAGCCGGGTACAACAATCAGTCTGGCGTTCGATTGCTGTACATATTCTTTAATCTGCTGGTTGGTTACTGCAAAGTCAACTGCTGCATTACCGTAGTTGGCATTGGTGCGGATGAGTTCACGTGCATCTTTCCAAACAGATGCAACACCTGCATGATTTAATGCAGCGTTGATGATGGTAGATGAAAGCAACTCACCATAACTTACCAGTTTATCTTTTGTACGGAGAGATGATTCGCTGAGGAGATAAATACCGTTACAGATATCTTCAATTTCGTTGCAGTATTTTTTCACCATACTCAGTACACTGCTTTGATGCTGTACTGGTATAATTGCTTTCACTGTTTCGAGATGTCTTGTTTCAATCTGTTTCAGTATTTCTTTATACGATTCATCATCATTTGCGGCTTTTATACCGCAGCTGAGTAAAAGATCAGTTGTGCCGCTCATGGCACTCACCACCAGGAACAATGAGTCGTGTTGAAGTTTCTGTTTTACAATGTCTGTTACCTGTTTGATCGCTTCTGCACTTCCCATTGAAGTGCCGCCGAATTTTAAAACCAACATATAAGATAAACGTTAAATAATCAGTAGAGTTTCTGTTTGCAGCAATATGCCCCGGGGGTAATATAGTAGTGTACAATCCGCTTAGCGGATCGTAGTTGTGAATGTAGTTGTACCAATAGCTGTAGCAGCTATGGATGTGGAGGAGATATGTACAACTGTCTTTTTCATTACGCTGTGAAGTTAATTACTCCGTTTCATGCAACAAGCGTTAGTAATAAAATAATTTTAGCGATGCAATGATGTATTGTGTGGCACCAAACAAATACTAACAGGCTGCCCGGTTCATTAAATGCATCAAGATGCAACATGAGTGAACAGCCTGTTATAGAAAAAACACCACAAAAAGAAAAATACGTTTGTAGTAAATCTTATTGATTACTGAAGTACAAATTTTGATGTATAAATTGATTTTGATTCGCTGTTGAGCACTTTTACAAAGTACATGCCCTTGCTCAGCTGTTTGTCAAGGTCAACCGCTTCAAACTGTCCGGGACCACTGATGTTGATGATCTTGTTCAGCAATATCTTTCCCGACATATCAAGCACCTGTATGTTGTGTATGCCTTTTTCAGTTCCTTCAAAACTCAATTGAAACTTACGTTCTGTTACCGGATTTGGATACATACCTATTTTCTGAACAGCATTATCAAAAGGTGAGCGGCCGGTTACATATTGTCCATTGTTGATAGCAGCACGTGATGCAAGATTACCACTGGCAAGATCAGAAGCGTTGATGCGCTTATCTGTACCAAATGCAACATCCGCTTTAAAGGAAGTTAGATCAACATAGTAGTAAGGCTGATTGCCGGTACTGCAACTGATCAATACCCTGCCTTCGCCATCGGCAGCGGCTCCATTTACCGTAAAGTTTTCAGGAAGACCTGTTATAACACCTATATGTGTTGCCATGCGTGTTGCAGGATCAATACTGTACACGAATTTTCTTTGTGTGATGAGATAAAGCAACCCATCTGTACCGGCCACCATATCGCCACCCCAGCTGCTGCACTGGCTGTGTACAGAAACAGCACCGTTAGATGAAGCATCTACAATATTTCCAAGATCAGCAATATCTGGTTTTTTACCTGTACTGAAACGGAAAAGATGATTTCCAT
>NZ_CAMLGT010000114.1 GCF_946479605.1 uncultured Lacibacter sp. | reverse complement strand
CTTTTGTTCGTTGCTCATAATTCAAATATTAGTTTAGACTGCAAGTTAGTTGCCCGGTGCAAACGGGAAACGTAAACTTTTATAATAGTCTAATGTTTTAGCTGGTTGTTCGTAGTTCGAAGGAATTGGTTGTTTCGAAAATGTCTGGAAATAAAGCAGGCATGCATCACGCCACCACTTTGCTTCTTCCAGCTGCACATTTAATAACATGTTCACTTCTTTGAACCTTTGTGCATCCACTTTCGTTTGTTGCTTTTGCCATTCACGCTGCATCCATTTCACACTATCAACTCCTGCATTGTATTTGTAACACAACTCATTCCATAGAGTGCGACCGCTTTTCATTTTGTAATTCCAGGAAACATGATGAAACCATAATAAATATTTTTCATCAGCTGTTGCTATGTCTTCCCATTGTTTTCTTGCTTCCGGAAAATATTGTTCGATGGCTTTACTTCCGGTTGATGTCCGGTTAAAGCCAATGCCAACGCTGTCAGCTCTATGATAATACACAGGATTCCATTCAGGACGGCTAAGGTTACTTACCCATGGGCCGGGACCGTAATGATGACCAGTTGCCATAATATGATGCAGACCAATCGGGTTCATATAATCAACCATGATTTCACGGCTGCGTAACATGATCTGTTTGGTTGATTGCACAAATGCGGCATCGTTACTATACGTCATCCGCAACCATTCCTCCGCAATTTCATCGCTGCTCAAATTGTAATTCCATGCAAGCCGCCCTAAAGCATACCAATTCGCTTGTGCCATTGGATGGCCGCACCAATTGATATCGCTGCCAATATTTGCAACGCCTGTCATGCCATTTAAGGAATGATTATCTAAACTGCCACCAATTACTTTGGCAACCGTGCTGTTCCTGCCTTTTGCATAAGTATCCGCATCTAATACTTCTTTAAAAAGCGGCGCAAGAAATACCCAGTTGGTTGCCTGCCCTAAATATTCCTGCGTAACCTGGAACTCCATCATCAACGGCGTTTTTGGCATCGCTCCAAACAACGGATGAAAAGGTTCACGTGGCATAAAATCAATAGCGCCATTCTTTACCTGCACCATCACATTGTCATTAAACTTTCCATCGAGCGGAACAAAATCATCATAAGCCTGCTTATGCCTGTCAACAGGATTTTCTGCGGCATATACAAATGCACGCCAGATCACAATTCCCTTATGTGGCGCCACAGCATTGGCCAGCATATTTGCACCATCAGCATGTGTGCGTTTATAATCCTGCGGCCCTGGTTGGCCTTCGCTGTTTGCTTTTACTAAAAAACCACCAAAATCAGGAATGAAAGAATAAATCTCTTTTGCTTTTTCTTTCCACCATTGCTGAACAGTATTATCCAATGGATCAGCTGTTTTCAGTTTCCCAATTTCAATTGGTGCGCTAAATCGTGCTGTTAAAAATACGTTGATGCCGTATGGACGAAATACATCAGCCAAGGCTTTTACTTTTTCTAAATAAGCAGGCGTGAGGATAAGTGCGTTTGCATTTACATTGGTCAACACTACTGCATTAATGCCAATGGATGCATTTGCTCTTGCATAGTCAATATAACGTTGATCAATAAAACCCGGAAGCCGGTGCCAATCCCATATTGATGCACCAGCATAACCACGCTCAACAGTACGATCGAGATTATCCCAATGATTGAGCATGCGCAATTTCAATTTGGGAACAGAAACAATATTGAGGTTTGTTACTTGTTGATATGTTTGAAGTAATCGCAGGTAATGAAAAATGCCATACAGCACTGCTATATCTGTATTGCCCGTGATAACCGTTTTGCCGGGCTTTGCTTTAATTATGAAACCTTCTTCACCAAGTTGCTTCACTTCATCTTTTGTAATCAGTGCTGTTAGTGTTGCAGATGAGTTTATTGTACCAGCTATAAATGCACTGGAAGTATTGACAGCACTGTTGATTAAATAACTGTTGCCGGTTAAGCTGTTTAATGCAACTGCTAATTCTTTTCTGGCAATAGCAGCGGTAGAAGAGGAGCCCAGTACAACAGGCGAACCAATTTGTTTTTTGTATTCAGCAAGAAGACTTTTGTTTTTGATGGGCACATAACGCAACCAAAGGTCATAACCATTTTCTGCTTTTACAAAGGAAGAGCAGAGCAATAAAAGCAGCAATACGTTTAATTTCTTCATGTAAGTAATCGTTACATCGTTATCCTTTTCGCAAGGATGATTTACGGATAATTAAATCTGATTTTACAATGATGGTGTTGGTTTGTGTAATGTTTACATCGCCTTTTAAATGTGCAATCAGGTTACGTGCAGCAATTTCACCAATATCAATACCGGGATAGTTAATGGTTGTGAGCTGCGGCTCAACAATTTTACTGATGGCATCATTGTTAAAACCTACCACCGCAATGTCTTCCGGTATACGAATACCATGTTCTTTCAACGTCTGCATGCAAACTGCTGCCGAAAAATCGTTGGTAATAAAGGCTGCATCAGGCATCGGATTCATTTCCAGTATTTGTTCTGCAGCTTCACGCCCGCATTTTTCACTCAGGTCTTTTATAAGTACAAGGTTTTCATCAAAGGGTATATTGTTATCAAACAAAGCATCTTTATATCCTTTGAAACGCTGGGCATATACGTTACGGTTAAGGTTAGCCGTAACAATCACAATGCGTTTGCTTCCCTGTTCAATTAAATGCTGTGTTGCCTGGTAACCACTTCGGTAGTTGTCTATAACAACCTTGGCATTATCAGAACTTTCCTCTACACGGTCAAAAAAGATAACTGGTATGTTTTTATCGAAGAAGGGCTGGAAATGCGAAAGACCTTTGGTATCAAACGACAGCGATGCAATAATGCCATCCACCCGTTTATGAAACAGGTTCAAAACGTTAGCAGCTTCTTTCTTAAAACTTTCTGATGAGTGTGTAATGATCAGGTCGTAGCCTGCATCAGTACTTATTTTTTCAATTCCGGCCAGTACAGATGTAATGAAGTTACTGTTCAGCTCATGTACTATAATACCAATGGTATTCGTCTTTTGTTTGCGCAGGTTACTGGCAAAGTTGTTATGGCGATAGCCCATTTCTTTAGCTGCATCCTGAATCTTTTTACGGGTGTTTTTGCTGATGGCAGGATGATCCTGGAGACCCCGACTGACAGTAGCAGTTGAAAGCTCCAGCACTTGTGCAATGTCATAAATGGTTACCTCTTTCTTTTCCTTCATGGTTCGGGTTTATAGTTGAATCCACTGGTTGTTATTTCCGTTTAGAAGAATCCCTGATTAAGAGTGGTGCCTGCAAAACAAGCTTTGTTGTTTTTTTAGTGGTTATATCCCCTTTCAGAATATTGATCAATCCTGAAGCTGCAGCTTCTCCTACATGATAACCTGGATAATCAATTGTAGTAAGTTTCGGTTCTATTACCCTGCTTACCGCATCGTTATTGAAACCAACAAAAGCAATTTCTTCCGGTATTGTTATTCCATGTTCTTTCAGGTGGCTCATGCAATACACAGCGCTCATGTCATTTGCAAAAAACACGGCATCAGGTCTTTCTTCCGGCTTCATTGCAAGAATGAAGTTTGCTGCGTCAATGCCATCCTGTTCACCAAGCTTGCAGATATGCACCAATTGCTCATTGTATGCAATATTGTTTTCTTCAAGCGCTTGCTTATAGCCGTTCAAACGCTCGGCATAAACATCTCTTATCAGGTTGCCGCCCACATGCATGATTCTGGTGCAGCCTTGCTCTAGCAAATGCTTTACTGCTTTGTATGCGGCTTCCCGGTTATTGATCACAACGCTAATACTATCATCTGTTGTAAATGCCCTGTCGAAAAACACAACAGGTATATGTTTATCAAAGAAAGGCTGCAGGTGAGAAATATCTGTTGTATTATAAGAAAGGGAAATCAGTAAACCGTCCACCCGTTTATTGAACATGGTATTGGCATTACTTTTTTCCAGTTCTTTTTTTTCCAGTGATTGACTGATGATAATATTATAGCCTTCTTTGCTGGCAATATCTTCAATACCTGCTAAAACAGAAGTCATAAAATAACTGTTCAAACGGGGAACAATAATGCCAATGGTTTGTGTACGCTTTGTACGAAGATTGCTTGCAAAGTTGTTATGACGGTAGCCCATTTCCTCCGCTTTGTTTAATATGCGGCTTACGGTATCCTTATTAAGAGCGCTGCTTTTTTTTAAACCCCTGCTGATGGTAGCGGGAGATAAATTAAGCTCTTTCGCCAGGTCGTAAATGGTTACATCTTTATGCATAGAAGCTAACGACAAACATCGTTTATCGGTCTAAGGTAGAATTTATTTTAAAAAAATAATGCAATCGGTTGCATTTTTAAAAATATTTCCTACATTAGCTTTAGGATTTGATTTTTTGCATACAAAAGACAGTGTTCAGTCTGCTGTAATTGTTTACAGTAAATGAATACAGAGGAAAGTGAAATTATTACTTTACGATAAGTAGTAAAAATGCTTCCTATGTACATGGCATTTTATGACGGTATATCCGAGGGAAAAATGCTTTTTTTTGCTCTTTGTATGCAACCGATTGCAATAGAAATGTTTGCTTTCCTGAACTTGTTTCAGGGTCATATAAAAGATAACTGCTGTAATGAGATTGTTGATTGCTTTGCCGGAATCATGTGCTTCCACTAACGAAGCGTTTGTGCAAATTCAGCACTGTGGCTGTTTGTCCCCAACCTCCCAATTCTATAGCTGCACAAGTAACAACCATTCTATTATTACCATAGCTGTTCGCTCAACTTATTTAATGATGCAGCGTGTACGAAACAGGATGCAATCCTTTGTTCTGAATGCTCCAACTTGATAACATTTTTAGAATACTCCACCCTATATCAATTAACTGCTCTTTTTGATTATTTAAACTGTTTCAAAACTCAAAACTAGAATTGACTATGCCAAACAAGAAAATCAATTTGTCGCTAATGAGAAGAAGGGCGACGAATGCATTAACACTGGCAATTGCTATGCTGCTGCAGCTGTTGCTTTTTGCCACATCCGCCAACGCACAGAACATTACTGTGAAAGGCAAGGTTACAAACGAACAAGGGGCACCTGTTGAAGGGGCATCTGTTGTTGTAAAAGGAACCATCACCGGAACTACCACTGATAATACAGGTGGTTTTACCATTTCGGCACAACGAAATGCAGTGCTTGTAATTTCCGCTATCAACTTTACTGAACAGGAAGTAACTGTTACAGGCTCAGAGTTAACAATAAAGCTGGAGTCACTTGAAAAGTCTTTGGGTGAAGTTGTGGTTGTGGGTTATGGTACCCAGCGAAAGAAAGATGTTACCGGATCTACTATTTCAGTAAAAGGAGAAACACTGAATGAAATTAAAGCACCGAATATCTTTAATCAGATACAGGGAAGGGTAGCTGGTGTTGATATTGTAAACAACAGCAGCAATATTGGATCAAGTGGTGAAATACGTATTCGTGGTAACAGGTCAATTACCGGTAACAACAATCCGCTGATTGTTGTTGATGGTATGGCTTACGGAGGAAGTATCAATGATATTAATCCGGAAAATATTGCCAGTGTTGACATTTTAAAAGATGCTTCTGCAACAGCCATTTTTGGATCGAGAGGAGCAAACGGGGTGATCATTATTACAACAAAACGTGGCAGAACAGGAAAGCCAACAACAAGTTACAACGGATATGTGGCAATGGTGAATGCCATTGACACATGGCGTGTGTTTAACGGACAGGAGTATGCTAAGTTTAAGGAAGATGCAAGACAAGGCCAGCCCGCTTTTGCGACCAATCCAAATGTTACGAATCCTTATGCACTTAATGCTACAGAACAAGCCAACCTTGCAGCGGGTGTTAATACCGACTGGCAAAGTCTGTTATTAACAACCGGGATCAGAACCGGGCATGATCTGAATGTGAACGGTGGAAATGACAGAACACAATATTATTTCGGACTTGGTTATTTCAGAGAAACAGGCATCATTCCCGATCAGGCATTGGATCGATATACGTTTAACGTAAACATTGATCACAAAATGACAGAGCGCATTAAGATCGGATTTACATCATTTAATACCATGGGTTACCAAAAAAGACTTGGCACCAATGCGTATGGTACTGCTTTGCGCTTAGGACCTTTGTATAAGCCGTATAACGATGATGGAACACTCAATTTCCAACCCACCGTTTTACAAGGTGTTGATAATACAACGATCAATCCGCTTACATCAATCGGTAATAATGATATTATTAAGGCCGATACACGCAGATATCAATTCCAACACAATTTCTATGGAGAGGTTAAGATTTTAAGAGACCTTAAATTCAAAACCTCTTTTGGTTTTGGATGGTCGCAAACATTTAATAGTAATTACACCGGGCCAAACAATGTATTTAATAATAACACAAATACTGCCGGGGCAAACCTTAGCCAGTCAAATGCTGAAGGATGGCAGTACACAATCAATAATTCGCTCGATTATAATAAAACATTTGGCGGAAGACATAAAGTAACGGTGCTGGCATTGCAGGAGATTCAAAAAAATCAATTCCGGTCTCAGCAATTTAATGGTCAGGGTGTTCCGGCCGATTATATCCAGGATTATAATTTTCAGTTAGTGAATACGGTTACTCCACAAAATTCTGGCTACAGCGAGTCTGGCCTTATAGGTTATATGGGCCGTGCTACTTATTCATTTGATGATAAGTATTTACTTACTGCTACTTTAAGAGCCGATGGTGCGTCGGTACTGGCGCCCGGAAATCAATGGGTGACTTATCCTGCCATTTCTGTTGGCTGGAATATTGACAGGGAAGATTTCTTTGATAATGTTGGATTTATTTCCTCCTTAAAATTAAGAGCTGGTTGGGGTATCAGTTCTAACGCAGGTATTGGACCATATACTACATTAGGAAGCCTGAGTTCAAATTTCTACAACTATGGACAGGGTAGCACTCCATTGGTGAATTATGTAAACGGATACACGATCAATACTCTTCCCAATCCTGAACTTACCTGGGAAAAAACAAGAGGGTTAAATATTGGTTTGGATTTTGGTTTACTTAACAGCCGCATTACAGGTTCAATCGAATATTTTGATAACCAAACAAGCGATATTCTCCTGAATAAAAGCTTACCTGTAAGTAATGGAGCAAATTCTATTTTGGTGAATGCCGGTAAAACCAGCACAAAAGGCATGGAATTTACTGTTAGCAGCATGAATATAGAAAGCAAGAAACCAAACGGGTTTAGATGGCGTACCGATGTATCTGCATTCTTTACAAGAGAAAAAATTGTGGCTTTGCAACAAGGCTTACAACAGGATGTGGGTAATGGTTGGTTTGTTGGAAGACCGATTACTGTAATTTATGACTTGAAGAAAATCGGTATCTGGCAAACCAATGAAGCAGCACAGGCTGCAGTGTATGGACAATTTCCTGGTGATATAAAACTTGAAGACCGGAATAAGAATAACGCCATTGATGCAGATGACCGTCAGTTTGTAGGAGATTTTCAACCTGATCTCGTTGCCGGTATGACAAATCATTTTGAGTTTAAAAACTTTGATTTGAATGTGGTGATGTTCGGTCGTTTTGGCCAAACAGTTGTAGCCACTTATTTATCTGCTGATGGTGGTGCAGGTGGTTATCCATTCTTTATGAACAGCCGTGTAAACCAGCACAAAGTTGATTACTGGACTCCTACAAATCCAACAAATGCTTTCCCTCAGCCAGATGCCAGCCGTGACGGACAGCTTTATACATCAACGCTTACATACCAGGATGGTTCATTCATTAAACTCAGAACAATTGATTTGGGTTACAATGTTCCTTCGTCCATGCTCAATAAGTTGAAGATCCAATCTTTAAGAATATATGTATCTGCACAAAATCCATTTATTCTTTGGTCGCCACTTGTAAGAGATGGCCTGGGTATAGATCCTGAAGGAAACTTTACAGGTAATAATAACTCCGTTGGTTCAATAGGCAGTACTACTCCTGTTAAAACCCGTGCTATTACAGTGAACATGACTGTGCCGCCAACCCGCCAATTTGTTTTTGGTGTAAACCTGAAATTTTAATTTTTAAAGACTGTTATTATGAAAAGTAGAAATAAAATATTCCTGATTTTTTGTACAGCATTACTGTTTGCTGCCGCAGGGTGTAAGAAAATTCTGGAGGAACAGCCAAGAAATTCTATTGACCCTTCTTATTTTAAAACCCCTGAAGGTATTCAGGGTGGTATTGCAGGTATCTATTCATCTTTCCGTGGGCATTGGGGAACACAGATCTTTACCCAGTTGTTCAGTGCAGGAACAGATGAATCATTGAAAGGTGCAGCGGCTGATGTACAGCATTGGTTTACGTATAATAATCCGGCAATAAAAAGTAATACCAACGATTATCTGGGTTTTTGGAATGGTTTGTTCATTGATATCAATACAGCAAATGGTGTATTGGAATATGGAGCAAATGCCAATATGCCTGCTGCAACAAAAACGCAGGTGCTTGCGCAGGCAAAATTCCTGAGAGCATTCTGTTATTTTTACCTGGTTACTACTTTTGGTGAAGTTCCTTTACATACCACATTTAATACCAATCCTACTGCTGCTGATTCAAGGGCACCTTTAGCAGATGTGTATGCACAAATCATAAAGGACTTAACAGAAGCTGCTAATGATTTGCCAAATACTCCGGCTGCAGGAACTGGTAAGCCAGCAACAAAAGCAACTGCTTTGTACCTTCTCGCTAAAACCTATCTCTGGAGAGGTTGGTCAACTGCGGCGCAGCCAAATGATTTTACCAATGCGTTTACCACTGCAAAGAATGTTATTGATAATAAAGGAACATACGGATTAAACCTGATGCCTTATTTTGGAGATGTTTTTAAAGAAGGTAACGAATACGGTTCTGAAATTCTGATGGTAATTGATCATACCAAAGATTTGAAATATGGTCAGAACTCTGCACCGGGCAGCTTTGCATCGGGTCCTTTTGAAAATAAATCCAATTTCTTCTGGCGTCCAAACTATCCAACTGTTCTTGCAAATTATCCTGCCGGGGGCGGCTCTCCTGTTTGTGTAAGAGATATCCGCAACGGTCGTCCGTTCCAGCGTATCAGACCAAACACGCAGTATATCATTGATGTTGCATTTGCAAACAGGGCTACTGACTCAAGGTTTGAAGGAACATTTCAAACGGTGTTTCTTTCAAACAGCACACAAATGGCAGCTGCAGGAACACCAGGTGTGGTAACACCCAGAGGACAACTAATTAATGCTGTAGATACTGCAATTTGGTTTGCCGACAGAGTGGTTACTCCGGCTGAAAGAGCAAGTTTTAAAGGGATCATTTTTGAGCCCGAACATTTACCTGGTGCAACCGTTAAATACACAGCCAGCTTTTTCCCTAATCTCAGAAAGTTTAATGATTCTACAAGAGCTGATTTGAACGATTATTCAGACAGGCCTTACATTTTGTTCCGCTTTTCTGATTTGTATTTAATTGCTGCAGAAGCTGCGTTTAAAGGTGGAGGCACATTGCAACAGGCTGCCGACATGATCAATGTGTTAAGAACGAGAGCAGCATTAAAATTAAATCAAAGCCCTGCAGAATATGCAGCTGCTGTTGCAGCACAACAAATTACTGCGGCACAGGTAACATTGAATTTCATCTTAGATGAAAGAAGCCGTGAACTGTTTGCGGAGGATTGCAGGTGGTGGGATCTTGCACGTACAAAAACGCTTGTTGCAAGAGTTCAACAGTACAATCCTGAAGGAGCTGCTGGTGTACAGTCATACAATATGCTTAGACCAATACCACAAAGCCAGATCGACCTGGTAACAGAGGGACCTAAATTCCCACAAAACCCAGGTTATTTTTAATCAATGTTCATCCGATTAACTGATGAAGCATTTAAAGAAAATGAGTATTTCAAAATAAAAAGTAATCAACGAGGAGGGGTGTTCTCACCTCTCCTCGTTGATTACATCAACAGCATTTAAAAGATATTATACTCTTCTTTCAGTTAATAATTGTTACGTGAAAGAAAACAATCAAAAAAGAAAAGTAAACCTATTCATGTTAGTTTGTTTAGGGTCATAATCAACAGCCGGGGGAATGTTCTCGTTCCCCCTTTTATAAAAACGGGTTGATGTAATTACAGTTCTTTTCTGAATTCATTACGGTAACGGGAGGGAGTAACCTGTTTAAGCTCTTTGAATTTTTTGCTGAAGTGGGCCCAGCTATTGAATCCACTTTCATAACAGATTTCCAGCACGGTTTTGTTTGTGCTGGTTAATAGTTGACAGGCGTGACCAATGCGTAGTTCCTGTAAAAAATCGAAGTACGTTTTTTTGACGTTTTTTTTGAAGAACCGGCTGAATGTGGGGATGCTCATATTTGCAACCTCGGCCACCTGGCTTAACGTAACAACATGCAGGTAGTTCTTGAATGAAAAATCAAAGATCTCTTCAATAACAGGATTGATCTTGTCCTTTGTACCGGCAAAATTGTTTGTATGGATGCGGTATTGCCTGGAGATGCTTAGCTGATGAAGGCAGGATAACAATAATTGAATGCGGGAATAAGATTTGGCGGTATACAGTGTTTTGATAAGTGTTGTAATGTTTTTTTTGAGTTCGTTCTCAAGTTGTATGCCATGCGTTTTGTTCAGGAACGTTTGTATACTTTTCATTTCATACAAAGCCAGGAAATGTTCTCCGAATATTTCTTTCCTGAAATGAATAACAGTAGCACTGGCTATCATTTTCTGCTGTCTTTTCCTGAACCAGTGGGGAAGATTTCCTGCCAGAAAATATACATCACCCTCTTTGAACTCGCCTACAAAGTCGCCCATAAGAAGTGAACCGCTTCCTTTTGTTATCAGGATCAGCTCATACTCTTCATGTTTATGCCAGCTGGTTTCAAACGAAGGAGTAACATATTCCCTGCAGGCAAAAGATTGCTGATTCTCTAAATGAACTTTTTGAATGAGCGTTTTCATAAAAATAATAGTTACTATTTTGTCACAATGATACAGGATAATGGCACAATAGTGATAAAATAACAGATTTTTTGTCTCAAATTACAGTTGAGGCTTTCTCTGAATGTTCTAACCTTTGACAACTGAATTTAAAATGATTGCACATGCTTCTTTTAGGAATTGATATAGGTACTTCTTCTATAAAAGTTTCGGTGGTTGATGCTCAAACACAGCAACGTGTTATTAGTGTTAACTGGCCGGAAACAGAAACAGAAATTATTTCAAAACAACCAGGCTGGGCAGAACAAAGTCCTGCAACCTGGTGGGAGCATACTCAACAGGCTATTAAAAAAGCC
>NZ_CAMLGT010000113.1 GCF_946479605.1 uncultured Lacibacter sp. | reverse complement strand
TACCTCACGGCCGACAATACTTTCATTAAAAAGAAGATCAAACCCAACTTTATAGCCCTTGGCAAAAAGATGGGAGCGAAGATGAAGGCGGTATCGGCGGCACTGGCGCAGTTCACCCAGGAAGACATCAGCAGGATTGAGCGTGAAACTGTTTATAATCTGTTGATAGAGAATGAAACCGTTCCATTATATTTGACAGATGTTGAAATTTTAAGCGAAGATGTGCCCGGTTGGATGGTTGCCGCTAAGGGAGCCGTTACTGTGGCACTGGATGTTACCATCAGTCCCGAATTACTCAATGAAGGAAATGCCCGGGAATTGGTGAACCGCATCCAGAAAATCCGCAAGGAGAGCGGGTTTGAGCTGACTGACAGGATTGCTGTGCTGGTATCGGATAACGAAAGCCTGCGGCCTTCCATCACTCAATTTAAATCCTATATTTGCGCCGAAATTTTGGCAGACAGCCTGGATCTGGTTCCTGAAATTGCAGATGGAACGGAGATTGAGGTAAATGAAATCAACCTTAAAGTTCAAGTACACAAAAAAGGAGGATAGAATGGCAATTAAAAAGAAAGCAGCGAAACCGGCCCCTAAGAAGCCTGCTGCAAAACCAGCTCCCAAAAAGGCGGCTAAGCCTGCTGCAAAAAAGCCAGCTCCTAAGCCAGCCCCTAAAAAGGCGGCTGTTAAACCTGTGGCAAAAAAGCCGGTACCAAAACCGACAGCTAAGCCTGTTGCCAAAAAAGCAGCAGCAAAACCGGCAGCCAAACCTGCGGTAAAAGCAGCAGTCAAACCAGTGCCGCCAAAAGCGGCAAAACCGGAAGTTAAAAAACAAGCGCCGGCAGAAAAACCGGAAAGCGCAATTAAGCCCACCGTTAAACAAGCAATAAAAGATTTGAAAAAAGAAGCAAAAAAACCGGCTCCTCCAAAAGAAGTGAAGCCAATCAAAACATCGGTGAACACCTCGGTGAAATATCAACCCGATTTTACAAAATCCGTGTTAGATAAATCTGTTGAAGAAAAACCGCAGGGTCCTTTGGTTCGTTACAGTGATGCAGATCTGCAGGAGTTTAAAGAGCTTATTCAGCGTAAACATGAAGCTGCAAAAAAAGAATTGAACTATCTGCAAGGTTTAATCACCCGCAAAGACGATCAGGGTGGCGATGGTGATGATGGCCGTTACATGACCATGGAAGATGGTAGCGTAAGTATGGAGCGTGAGCAACTGAGCCAGATGGCCAGTCGTCAGATCACTTACATCGATCACCTGGAAAAAGCGTTGATGCGTATCGAAAACAAAACTTACGGTATTTGCCGTGTAACCGGTAAGTTGATCGATAAAGCCCGTTTACGTGCAGTACCTCATGCAACCCTGAGCATTGAAGCGAAGATGGGTATTGTAAAAGGTCCTCAACCCGCAGGCGAATAAACAACGAAATAACTACACTGTTATACTGAATATTGGGTTGTCAACTTATATATGTTGACAACCCTTTTTTCTGTGCTGATGTTTGTGATATAGTTATGCGGCACATGTATTTTTTCATTTACTTTGGCAGTTCATGGCAGTAGATCAGAAACAGGAAATGATTATAGAAGCAGCGATCAAACGGTTTGCGCATTTTGGTGTGAATAAAACCACAATGAACGAAATTGCTGCTGATCTTTCCATTTCTAAAGCACTACTGTATTATTATTTTCCCGATAAGAAGAGTTTGTTTGCTGCTGTGCTCAAACATATTACTTCGGCAGCTGCTCTCTCATTTGATGAGGTGCTGGCTGGCGAAAGCGATCCGCAAAAAGCAATTCTTACTTTTCTTGATAGCCGTACCGATTTCATTATCCGCTATTATAATATAGTAGAGTACTTGCGCAACATGCGACAGCCCGGACTTCCACCCGAATTGAAAGCAATTTTTGATGATATCCGCAAACGGGATCTCGGCCGGATAGCAGAAATTATGGAGAAGGGCAAAAATGCCGGCATATTCCAGATGGAGAATGCCAGTAAAACGGCTGAACTGTATTTCGACTTCCTGGAGGGCTTTCGTATGGCTTACTTTGTTCAAAGCCCCGCTTTCTTCCCTGACGGAAAGCAATTCCGGGCTCTCCTCAAGCGTGAAAAAGAGTTTTCTGTCATTTTTTTGAAAGGCTTAACGAAGTAATTATTTTTTTGCTTTATCTTTGACTTTTAAATTAAAAAAGTCAATAGGTCAAAAAGTAAAAAAGTTAAATGTGAAGAGTGCGGTAAAACAGGAACAGATTCTGGAGGCAGCCATCAGGCGCCTGTCGCATTTCGGGGTGAACAAAACAACACTCACCGAAATAGCCGACGATCTGAGCATTTCCAAGCAGGCGTTGATGTATTACTACCACGATAAAGCATCGCTGGTAACAAGCGTACTGGATAAAATAGCCGGCGATTATATCGGGGAGGTAAAGAAACTGATAGCAAAAAAACTATCACTCAACGAACTTTTTACCGGCCTGGTGGATATGCGTCATTCTTTTTTTGGCAAGTACCACATGCTGTTTATACAAATGAAAACCGATGGCTTTACCCGCAGCAGTCTGGAAATAGAAGAAACAAGAAAGCAGGCAGAAGCAGCAGAACGTGAAGCATTGGCCGACAGGCTTCAGCTTGAAATAGAGAAAGGACTTGTTCGTGAAGTTGATGTGAAACAAACAGTTCAGCTAATGCTGGATACAATGGCTGCATTTGCATACAGCATGCAGTTTACCTGCCCCATACCAACAGAAGATCAGTTTCAGCAACTGTTTACGAAACAAAAAAATGCTGTGCTTTTAATGATCAATGGAATAACTAAGAAGTGATGACAGCACGCATTAAACAGAAAGCACAGGAATTGTTTTTTAAATACGGCATCAAAAGTATTTCGCTGGATGACCTTGCAAAGCGTGCAGGTATTTCAAAGAAAACTTTGTATCAGCACTTTAACGATAAACAAGCAATTGTTCACGAGCTGCTTGATGAATTGCTTTGCGATTACGAACAGGCATTTAAACATTGTGCAGCAAAAGCAGCCAATGCAGTAGAAGAAATAAGTATACAGGCTGAGGAAGTATTTCCATCATTACCCGATGTGAGCCGTTTGTTCTTTTACGATCTGCGCAAGTACGATGCCGCAGGGTGGAATAAAGTGAGCAGTTATCTTAACCAGTTTCTGCTGCCATGCTTCATCGCAAATATTCAACGTGGAATTGAAGAAGAATTATACAGGGAAGATTTGTCCGTTGATCTTACTGCTGAAATACGCATGCAACAGATCAACACCATATTCGACAGTACAGAATTCTCTACACGAAAACTGCATACTGTGCAATTGATGAAAGACCTCTCAAAATTCTATTTGCATGCCATAACAACAACAAAAGGAAAAACAGTTATCAGGAAATATTCAAAACAATAGAATGAAAACAAAGCAGCAATCACAAACCAAACGGCCCGTACTGCAAGGAATGAAGAGCAATCTTTTTTTGCTCCTCTTTTTCCTGCCTGTATTGGCTGGTGCGCAGGAAGCAAAAACGCTTACCCTGAAAGAGGCGTTGCAATATGCATTGCAGGCCAACAGGGATGCACGAAAAGCAAAACTGGATATTGAAAATGGTCAATACCAAGTTGATGAAGTAAGAGCAAGAGCATTACCACAGGTGAGCGGCTCGGCATCTACTACCTATAATCCCATCCTTATGTTAAGTGCGGTGCCGGGTGAACTGGCAGGCCGACCGGGAGAAACATTTCTTGTTGCATTCGGACAGAAATGGAATGCAGGTGCTTCAGTATCGGTTAACCAAACCATTTTCGACAACTCAGTATTTGTTGGATTAAAAGCAGCGAAGACAACTGCAGAGTTCTACCGCATCAATGCACAGCTTACCGAAGAACAGATCATGGAACAGGTAGCCACTACTTATTACCAGGTGTTGGTGCAACGCCAGCAACTAACGGTGATCGATAGTACATTGAAAAATATGCTCACGACAAAAAATGTATTGCAGAGTTTATTGGATAATGGCTTGGCAAAGAAGATCGATCTCGACAGGATCATTGTTAACATCTCCAATATGCAAAGCCGCAGACAGCAATTGTTGAATGGCGTTGCGTTACTGGAGAACCAACTAAAGTTTTACATGGGTATGCCCATCAACACACCGATCATTGTTCCTGATATTGATTTGAACAGTATTCGTCCGCAGGCCGTTGCTAAAGCCGATTCTATTGATGTAAATGGCCGTACAGAAATGCAGGTGTTGCGCAAGCAGGAGCAATTACTCAATTATCAAAAAACATCTATCAAAGGAGCAAATCTGCCAACAGTATCCATTGGCGGTAACTATTCGTACAATGCGCTGGGTAATAAGTTTCCTTTGTTTAAAGGCTCAAGTCAGGGAGTTAACTGGTTCGATGTTTCGTCCATCAGTCTAAATATAAAAGTGCCCATCTTTAATGGTGGTGCAACCAAATCGAAAGTAAAACAAGCTGATGTTGCTATACGCAAACTAAATGAAGACATCAACTACACCAAGCTGGCTTTGAATCTTTCGTTTGAGAATGCAAAGACAAAGATCAACAACAGTATCATCACACTCAACACACAAAAGGAAAATGTGCGTCTGGCAGAGGAAGTGTATTTCAACACCATGAACAATTACAACAATGGGTTAGCTACATTAACTGACTTGTTGAATGCAGAAAATTCTTTAACCGAAGCACAGAATAATTATTCCGCAGCCTTGCTCGATTACAAAGTATCGGAAATACAATTACTCAAAGCACAAGGCAACTTACAATCATTATTAAACTAACAAACTATACAAATGAAAAAGAATTCATTCGTAAAAATTATTACCGGCATTGTTATCCTGGCAGCAGCAGTTGCATCAATTGCCTGGGTATTGAAACATAATAAAGCAAAGAACAAAGCCAAGACCGATGTGGTGGCACAGGCAGCAGGCGATGTATCTGTAAAAACAGGCACTGTTGAAAACCTTGCACTCGATCTTGATTTTGCAGTGAACGGAAATTTTGCACCATGGGCACAAATGGATTTTGCAGCAGAAAGTTCAGGCCGGGTTGTGAAACTGTTAGCTGATCAAGGAACTTATGTGAAAGTGGGACAAACTCTCGCCATTATTGATGCAGGTGTATTAAACGTGGATCTTGAAAGTGCACAAACAGTTTTGGATAATGCAGTGCGTGATCAGCAACGTTTTGAAAATGCTTTTAAAACAGGCGGTGTTACACAACAGCAACTCGACCAGGCAAGACTGGCAGTTGAAAATGCAAAAGCACGTGTGGCACAATCGAAGATCCGTGTGGGTGATGCAAATGTTCATGCAACTATTAACGGTGTGGTGAACAAGCGCTATGTTGAACCCGGTGCTTATGTAACACCTGGTGCGAAATTGTTTGAGTTGGTAGATGTATCGAAGCTGAAGTTGGCTGTAACCGTTAGTGAAGGACAGGTTGCGCAATTAAAGATCGGTGATACGGTGCAGGTGAAAGTAAGTGTGTTCCCGGATAAAACTTATCGTGGTCGTGTAACATTCATCGCTGCAAAAGCCGATGCTTCGCTCAACTTCCCTGTTGAAATTGAACTCGCATCAAATCCCGGCAATCAACTCCGTGCAGGCATGTATGGCACGGCTGTGTTTCGTTTTGGCAACCAAACAAAATCGCTTGTTGTACCACGTACTGCTTTTGCAGGTAGTGTAAGCAGCAACCAGGTATTTGTAGTTGGCAACGATAATATTGCCCGCATACGCAAAGTAATTGCCGGCCGAATTATGGGCGATAAAGTACAGATACTTGAAGGTGTGAACGAAGGTGAGACTGTGATCACCAGCGGACAGATCAACCTTGTTGATGGAAGCAAAGTAGCATTGATAAAATAATTGTTGACAAACAGGAATACAACAGTTGGAATCCAATTGTTGCTGAAAATTTATAGAAATGAAAATAGCAGAGATATCGATCAAACGCCCCACGCTCGTTATCGTACTTTTTATTGTACTGATATTGGGTGGTATCCTGAGTTATAAATCGCTCAACTATGAAATGCTGCCGAAGTTTTCTCCTTCAGTAGTATCGGTTGTAACAATTTATCCGGGTGCTTCGCCCGGTGAAGTGGAGAATACTGTATCAAAGAAAATTGAAGATGCGGTTTCGTCGATGGAAAACATCAAGAAACTGGAAACACGTTCGTACGAAAGTCTTTCCATTGTAACCATTACACTCAACAGCGGTGCTGATGTTGACTATGCATTGAATGATGCACAACGGAAAGTAAATGCAGTATTGAAAGATCTGCCCGATGATGTTGATCCGCCATCGCTCAATAAATTCTCGCTGGATGATTTGCCGGTGATGACTCTGTCCACTTCAGCAAAGCTGGATGAAGCTGCATTCTTCGATCTCATGGATCAACGGATTGCTCCGGTTATTTCCCGTGTGGCAGGTGTAGCGAAAGTAAATCTCATCGGTGGACAGGAACGTGAGATACAGGTGAACATGGATGCGAATAAACTGGAAGGTTATGGTTTATCGTTATTACAAGTGCAGCAGGCTGTATTAAATTCCAATCTTGATTTTCCTACCGGTAGTGTACAAACAACCGAACGTGATATTCTCATTCGTTTATCGGGTAAGTATAAAAATATTGAAGAGTTGCGCAATCTTGTAATTGCAACAACTGCTGCAGGTGCGCAGGTGCGTTTATCGGATGTGGCCGATGTGCAGGATGCAACAAAGGATATTGAAAAAGTGGCACGTGTAAACCGCCAGTCATCTATTGCGGTGCAGATCATTAAACAATCTGATGCAAACGCTGTTGCAGTAAGTGAAAAAGTAAATGCAGCCATTGTAAAACTGCAGAAAGATTATGCAGCATCAGGATTAACCATCAATGTTGCAAGTGATAGTTCTATCTATACGTTGGAATCGGCCAATGCTGTGATCTTCGATTTGTTTCTCGCCATTGTATTGGTAGCGTTGGTGATGTTGTTCTTCCTGCACAGTATCAGGAACTCATTGATCGTAATGATCGCTATTCCGGCATCACTCATCTCAACATTCATTGGTATGGCGTTGCTTGGTTATTCATTAAACCTGATGTCGTTACTGGCTTTATCGTTGGTGGTAGGTATATTGGTGGATGATGCCATTGTGGTATTGGAAAATATTTACCGCCACATGGAAATGGGGAAGAACCGTGTGCGTGCTGCTTACGAAGCAACAAAAGAGATCGGCTTTACGGTAACATCAATCACATTAGTAATTGTGGTGGTGTTCTTGCCCATTGCACTCAGCACAGGTTTAGCAGCTGATATCTTAAAAGAGTTTTGTGTAACAGTATCAATCGCTACGTTGTTATCATTGCTCTCATCGTTTACAATTGTACCTTGGCTGTCATCTCGTTTTGGTAAACTGGAACGTATTACAGGTAAAACATTTTTCGGACGCATCATTATTGGTTTCGAAAAAATATTATACAATTTCACCAACTGGGTTACCGGTATTTTAAAGTGGAGTTTAAATCATAAGAAAACAACGTTAGCTGCTGTATTTGGTTTACTCATTGCTTCATTCTGGTTGGTAGGCGCTGGATTTATAGGTGCTGAGTTTTTTGCAAAGAGTGATCGTGGCGAATTTTTAGTACAGATCGAATTGCCAAAAGATGCTTCAATTGAACGTACCAATGCATTGGCACAAAAAGCAGAAGCATTCTTACAAAACAAAGAAGGTGTTACAAGGCTTATTACAACTGTTGGTCAAAGCAGTGATGGTATGGGTGGTACACAGGCAACGCCTTACAAAGCAGAGATTGCTGTGCAGCTAGTTCCCAAAAAGGAACGTACCGATGATGCAACGGTGTTTGCAGCAAAAACAAAACGTGAGCTGGCTCCGTTACTTGTTGGTGCCAAAGTAAAAACAGTACCAATCAGTATTCTTGGGTCGGCTGAGCGTGCTCCGTTAGCATTGGTAGTTACAGGACCTGACCTGGATAGTGCAATGGTATTTGCAAATGCAGCCATGGCTGAGTTAAGAAAGATACCCGGTGCAACAGAAATGAAACTTTCAGTTGAAACAGGAAATCCTGAAATTAATGTACAGGTTGATCGTGATAAAATGGCTGCACTTGGATTGAGCTTATCAACTGTTGGTGCTACTATGCAAACAGCATTCAGCGGTAATACAAATGGTAAGTTCCGCCAGGGCGAATATGAATATGATATCAATATCCGTTACGGAAGTTTCAACCGTCGAAGTATTGAAGATGTAAATAATCTTTTGTTCACCAACAGTAAGGGTCAACAGATTCGTTTAGCACAATTTGCAACAGTAAAAGAAAGTTCAGGTCCAAGCCAATTGGAACGTAGAGATAAAAGTGCATCGGTAACAGTGGAGGCACAATCTGTTGGTCGCCCTACAGGTACTGTTGCACAGGAATGGCAAAAGCAATTTGAAAAACTGCCCTTGCCAACAGGTGTACGTTATGTATGGAGTGGTGATATGGAAAACCAGGCCGAGGGTTTTGGTACGATGGGGATTGCATTGCTGGCAGCTGTAGTGTTGGTGTACCTCATTCTTGTAGCGTTGTACAACAACTTTATTTATCCGTTCGTGGTATTATTTTCTATTCCGTTGGCGATCATTGGTGCGTTCCTTGCGCTGGCATTGAGCAATAGTTCGCTTAACATCTTTACCATTCTTGGTTTAATTATGTTGATTGGTTTGGTTGCTAAGAATGCGATCATCCTGGTTGACTTTACTAACCAACGGAAAGCGGAAGGAGCAAGTACATTTGATGCCTTGATCGATGCGAACCATGCACGTTTACGTCCGATCCTGATGACGACGATTGCAATGGTGATCGGTATGTTGCCCATTGCATTGGCAAGTGGTGCAGGTGCTGAATGGAAGAATGGTTTGGCCTGGGTTATTATTGGAGGTTTGATCAGTTCACTGTTTTTAACACTGGTAATCGTACCTGTGATGTATGCCATCTTCGATAAACTCATCACAAAATTCACACGCAAAAAAGCAAAATCGATTGAAGATTTGATGGTGGAAGACTACGAACAAACAAAAGATTTTCATGAGTCGTATACAGAAGGATTCAATCCTTCGCACGTGTAGTTTAAGTTGATTTTGGTTACAGGGGCTGTGTTCTCACAGCCCTTCTTTTTTTGCTCTTACGATCCATAGCGCATCATTCCTCTTACAACTGATGGAACAATACGGTTGAGCCATTTTAAGAGGAGCGATTTACCGATGTAGATCTCATAGTGATCGCTTTCCATTTTTTTAAGAAACTCATCTGCCAATGCAGTTGTAGTGATCTTTGATTTACCACGCCCGGCTGTCATAGCAGTATCAACCAGCGGAGGAATAACTTCAATTACTTTAATACCTGTTTGCTCCAGTTGATAACGGAGTGTTGTGCTGTAGCTGTGTATGGCAGCTTTGGTTGCACAATAAACGGAAGCTGATTGTTTAGGTGCCATGAACAAACCGCTGCTGATGTTTACAATAGCACTGTTACCGTTTTTAAGAAGTGTAGGCAGCAATGCTGTGGTAAGCTGTACCGGTGCAATAAAGTTTGTTGCAATCTCATAGCTGATCATTTTCTGCAATTGCCTTTCAATCAAAAAAGAATAATTGTATTGAACTGCTGCATTGTTTACAAGCATATTCAGATCGCCGTGTTGCTGCTGAATAAAAAGAATAAGCTGATCGATATTTTCCTGCGAACTCAAATCGCCACAAAAAATAATGAGTGAAGGGAATTCCTTTTGAATTGTTTTGAGTTTTGCTTCATCACGACCGGTAACGATCACTTTGTTATTACGTGCTGCAAATTGTTTGGCCAGTTCAAGACCAATGCCGGATGATCCGCCGGTGATCAATATTGTATTGCCTGTTAACTTCATGATAATGCAAAACTGTGTAACAGGAAAGAGAATTTTCTTTACATAGGTAAAGAAATCAGCGGCCTGCAAATTTTCTTCTTATGCGACTGAGCTGTGTGGCTGTAATACCTAAGTATGACGCAATATGGTATTGTGGTAAAATTGTTTCCAGTTCAGGATAGCTTTGTTGAAACTTGCGATAACGTTCATCTGCATCAAGTAATACCAGGTCAATTTCACGTTGTTCCTTTTGTACAAAAAACTGTTCGGCAAGTATGCGTGCTGCACGTTCAAGATCGGCACACTCATCAAATAATGAACGGAAGCTGTTGTATGGTGCAATAAGCAGTTCACAATCGGTAAGTGCCTGTTGCTGTATCTGGTTAGGCATACCTGTTATTAAAGAAGCATATCCTCCTATAAAAGATGGTGCAGTAAAAAAATGTTTGTTGTATTCAAACCCTTCATTGTTTGCATAGTATGCTCTTACAATGCCGTTGTGTAAAAAGCCAATTTCTCTTGCTAATTGTCCTTCCTTAATAAAGTAATTGCCTTTATGGAGTGTTGTATGTGTAAATAAACCGGCAACCAGTTCTTTTGTAGTTGCAGTAATGGGCGTTAACTGGTTGAGAAAAGTAAAGAGACCATTAAGTCCATTGTTATTCATAACGGAAAAATAGAAAGGTTTAAGCACACGATGATTGTTTGCAACAGATAGTACAATAAAAAAATCCCTTCGGTCATGAAGGGATTCAATGTTATGTGTGTTGTTTGATTAATAGTCTCTGCTATAACCACCACCGCCGCCACCTTTGTAGCCGCCGCCACCGCCACGGTTGCCGCCACCACCTTTGTAGCCGCCGCCACCGCCGCCACGGTAACCACCGCCGCCGCCACCGAAGCTGCGTTTTTTGAAGCCGCCATCATCTTTCTTAGGCTGTGCTTCGTTTACAACGATCTTACGGCCCTGAACATCGGTATCGTTCAGTTGGCTGATAGCAGCTTGCGCTTCTTCAGCATTATCCATTTCAACAAAAGCAAAACCTTTGCTGCGGCCGGAAAATTTGTCGGTTAAAATTTTGGCTGATGTTACTGAGCCAAATTGCTCAAACAATGCGCTCAGGTCTTCGTTCGTCATAGACCAGGCGAGGTTTCCTACGTAAATGTTCACAATAAAAAAATTAAAAAAAAACAAATTATGAACCAGATAGCAACTGAAAACCGAAGGAAACTCATCGAACGAAAAGCATCTGAAGGTTCAGAAAGCAGGAACTGAATTCATGTTAACTCAATAAAGATAAGGGTTTCCGCAAGAAATTTCAATAGCGGCGGGTTTTTTCAAAAAGGGGAGTAGAAGTACTTAAAAGGCCACAACGGGTCTTTACCGACACTTAACGCACCTCCTGCATGTCTACCAGCTTTTTATAAAACCCATTCTGGGCTACTAACTGAT
>NZ_CAMLGT010000112.1 GCF_946479605.1 uncultured Lacibacter sp. | reverse complement strand
TACTCTGCACTAATTTTTTCTTTTCATCCAGCACCTGAACAATATAGATGCCCGGTGCTGTGTTACTGTTTAAATGTATCTGCTCTGTTTCACCCTTACCACTGATCTGTTTTTGAAAGCTGTAAAACAACTGACCGGTTGCACTAAGCAAACGCAATTGGTAAAGTCCGGGGCTTACATCTGGAAATGACACATTTATTGTTTCGGATGCTGCTACGGGATTCGGATAAATTTTTACTTTGGCAGGAAGCACGGTATCTTTTACTTTATCCATTACTGTATAAGTCGATATCCTCTTTATTGAAACTCCTCCCTTTAATGACCTGCAGGTTATTGTTTTATAACCAGTAACATTTACATCTGCCAATAATGTTGGAGCTTGTTTCATTTGTACAACAACCGCATTCCTATCTGTAATCTTCGACAGTTTTGCTTCCGATGCTTCATAACCAACAGAACTGAATTGCAATACATCTTTACGTGATTGTACTGCAATAAAAAAGTTTCCATCAGCGCCTGTTACCACTCCATTTTTTGTTCCTTTAATAAGAATGGACACGCCTGCTAATGGCTCCTTCGTAACTGCATCAATAACATTGCCGCTTACAAAGTTTCGCTTAGGTGCAGGAGCTTCCACAAAAAACCCCAACGTAACCACAGGTAAAGAAACAGCACGCTCTACCGTATCTCTTAACGCTACTTTACCTACTTGTGCTTTCGCTTTTTCAGCAAACAATGCAGCTGGTAACAGTAACGATGCCGCATAACGTATAAATCGGGATGCTGGTTTCAATTCTAATGACTGTATAGGTCTGTTCAATTGTTCATTTGTAAACCGGCCACAGCTGTTGCCATTGTAATTGTTAAAGAAAGTAATGATCTCATCTTCGCTCTTTGTGGTAAAATCAATCACTTTCTTTTTGCAGGAGTCACAAAAGCGTCCCTGCTCAACAGCCGACATTTTATTCCAGTCTTCATGACAGGGTTCGGGAATGCTGATGTAGAATTTTTCGTTCATAGCAAATAAGTTTGGTTGTAAACAATAGGTATAAAAGACCCGGCGCTGTAAGCAGCCGGGCTGTTCCGTATTAATCGATCACCACGCTTTCATCACGCTTGTTATGCTTCTTTGCAATTGATAGTACACTTTGCACCAGTTTAATAAATTCAGCACGGTAACCTTCTTTATCTTCACCAATTGATCCGGTTGCCTGGCGGAGAACTTTCTCATAACTGGCATTGCCTTTAAACTCAGAATTGCGCAGCAGCATTCCAAACTGTGCAACAGATGTTGCAAAGCGGAAGTTTTCTGATGTTTTTTCAAACGGGATCTTTTCATCAAGCAATGGATGCACAATCAGTTTACTTACATCTGAAGCCGGTTCTTTATAACGGAACTTCACTGTCATGATCTCGTTCTTTAAACCACTTTTCTTATTCTTAGCAGGTTGCTGATATTTTAGTTCATCTACATCATCAATTAAATCACTCTCCACTCCTGTCGGTATAATTTCATACAAAGCTGTAACAGTATGACCGCTGCCCAATTCACCTGCATCTTTTTTATCGTTATTAAAGTCTTCTTTATTGAGTAAACGGTTTTCATAACCCACCAGTCGGTATGCCTGTACCAATGCAGGATTAAACTCCACTTGCAGCTTCACATCTTTTGCAATAGTGAACATGGTTCCTCCAAACTCGTTCACCAATACTTTCTTTGCTTCATTCATCCCATCGATGTACGCATGATTACCATTTCCCTTATTGGCCAGCTTCTGCATTTTATTATCCTTGTAATTACCCATGCCATAACCAAGGACAGTTAAAAACACGTCGCTTTTACGTTCTTCTTCAATCAAACGTTCCATAGCATCATCGCTGCTCATACCCACATTAAAATCGCCATCGGTGCAAAGGATCACACGGTTGTTGCCATCTTTTTTAAATTGCTCTTTTGCTGTTTTGTATGCCAGCTGAATACCTGCACCACCAGCTGTTGAACCACCTGCTTCCAGCTTGTCGATAGCTGCTAAAATTTTTTCTTTATTTATTCCGCTTGTTGATGGAAGAACAAGACCTGCTGCACCGGCATACACTACAATGGCCACTCTATCTTGTTCACGCAACTGATCAACCAGGAGTTTCAACGATGCTTTCACCAATGGCAATTTGTTTGCATCACTCATTGATCCGCTTACGTCAATCAGGAAAACAAGATTGGAAGGCGGAAGATGATCTGTTGCAATTTCCTTGCCCTGTAAACCAACCATTACCAGTTTATGTTCTTTGTTCCAGGGACATACACTCATTTCCGTATTAATGCTGAAGGGATCATTGCCCGATGGCTGCGGATATTTGTATTTGAAGTAATTAATAAACTCTTCCACACGCACCGCACCCTGTGGCGGCAGCTGACCGTAATTGATCATACGGCGGACATTGCTGTATGAAGCTCCATCTACATCAATAGAGAAAGTAGAAAGCGGTTCATCTGTTACTTTACGAAAACGGTTTTCGGTAATACCATCATAGTCTTCGGTATTGTATTCATCTTCTTTTACCATTACATCATAAGCCCGTGCGCCATAAATAGCAGATGGTGCATGGCTGGTTACTACATTTTTATTCCTTTTTGCATAACCAGTTACCAAGACTTCTTCCAGCTTTTGTACAGCAGGTTTTAATGTAACATTGATTGCTGATTGATTATTCAGCTTTACTTCCTGTGTCTCGTATCCAACATATTGAAACTCTAAACTGCTTTTTGCAGATGATACTTTGATGCTGAATTGCCCATGTGCATCTGTTGTTGTGCCATTGTTCTTTCCTTTTTCTTTTACAGAAACAGCTACAAGCGGAGCACCTGTTTCATCAACAACTTTTCCTGCAACAGTTACAGGTTCATAAAAAGCAGTGCCGGTTATAGCCGCAATAAAAATGAGGGTGATGAATATGTAACGCATAAAGTGGGGATTTTGAAATTAGATGCAACCATTTTCAACATTACACAACACATCAAAAAAATATTTTTACCTAACTTCCCGCCTCAACCTGTTTCACTTGGCATTTATAAAGGGAAAAGATGATACCGCATTATCCGATACAGAACTGGTAGAACTATACCGGGGCAATGGTGATTTAGCGGTATTAAGTTTGCTCTACCAACGCTATATGGATCTGGTATATGGTATCTGCATCAAGTACCTGAAAGATGCAGAAACGGCCAAGGATGCCGTTATCAACATATACGAAGAACTGATCCCCAAACTAAAGCAGCATGAAGTAGCTAATTTCAAAAGCTGGCTCTATACACTCAGCCGCAACCATTGCCTTATGCAGCTGCGGAAAGAAAAAGGGCATCAGACCGTAGAAATGACGGAATCATTTATGCAAAGCGGGGAAATGATGCATCCAGATGCTGTACAGGAGAAAGAAGACCAGCTGAACAGTATGGAAAAATGCCTGGAACAACTGCCGGAAGAACAAAAAACCTGTGTTACTTTGTTTTACCTGCAGGGCAAGTGCTACAACGAAATAACAGAAGAAACAGGCATTGAATGGAATAAAGTAAGGAGCTATATACAGAACGGACGAAGAAACCTGAAACTTTGTATGGATAAAAAAGCTGCAAGCTGATAGCTGCACGCAAAACATGATCAACTACAACGCACACGATATTGAACGCTACCTCAACCGGCAAATGAATGCTGCGGAGATGCATGCCTTTGAGCGTGCTATGATGGATGACCCAATGCTGGCTGATGCTGTAGATGGTTACCGGTTAGTATACGATGAACGTAACCTGCAGGCTGATCTTGCTGAGCTGAAAACAAAACTAAATCCTGACAAAGAAAACGGGAAAGTAGTAGCTGGCTTTTTCCGCCCATGGATGAGTATGGCAGCTGTTGCTATTATTTTACTTACAGCAGCCGTATTGTTTTACCGTTACCAGAATGAAACAACAACACAACCAATCGCCACGCTTGATCAAAAACAAACAACTCCTCCGGAAATAAAAGAAACAGTTGTTGATTCAAATACAGTTGCTGTTAATGATCAGAAAACAATTCCTTCTAAACCATCACCTGAAAAACCTGGCATCATAACTCCACCTGTAAAAGAAGAAAAAAACAAACCCGTAATCAACAATGATGTGGCTGTTGTTGATACAAAGGATAAAGAGCCTGCTGCAGCTATTGCTGCGGCACCACCGCCACCGGTTGTAGCCAGTGCAGAAACAGCAGATCATGAAGCTGAAAAAAAACAAGCCGAATTACAAAAGAAATCAGAAGCAAAATTATTTTACAACAATACGGCGAAGGCAAAAGCACCGCCAGCTAAAACCAGGCTGAACCGCTTTTCAGGAATTGTGCTTGATGAGCAAAACAACCCGCTGCCATTTGCAAATGTTACAGAAGTAAACAGCCGTGTAGGTACGTATGCTGATGCAAAAGGAAATTTTACACTGGTGGCCGAGGACACTGTTTTGAATATTGAAACAAGATCGGTTGGTTACACTACGTCAAACGTATTGTTGCGTAATAACCAGCAGCAGAAAATTGTGTTGAAAGATGAAGCCATTATTGCGGGGGCACCATCCAGAAACGATTTCCAGGAACGTTACCGTAACCGCACATCGGCCATTAAAGGCGAAGTAACTGAAATGGAAACTGAACCTGTTGATGGATGGAACAAATATTCTACCTATGTGCTCAACAATCTTCGTTTACCAGAAGCTGATGAAAGACGTCGCTTTAAAGAAACGGAAGCCTTGCAGGAAGTCGAGCTTTCGTTTGATGTAAACCCTGATGGCAGCATTGCAAATATTAAAGTAGAACGCTCTACCTGTACCTCCTGCAACACAGAAGCCATCCGTGTGGTAAAAGAAGGTCCAAAATGGAAATCAAAATCAGGGAAGAAAGAACGGGCAAGGTTTACCGTTCAATTCTGATTTTTGCATTTCATCAATACTTGCTCCGGCTATCAGCCAACTCCCTACCTTTGCGTCCTAAAACAAATTGTTATATGAAAAAACTACTTCTTGTTGCCTTTTGTATAGGCGCACTTGCAGTAACAGAAGCACAGCAATTAAGAACACCGCAACCTTCTACCACCCAAACCCTGAAACAGGATTTTGGATTAGGTACTATTGAACTTTCTTACAGCCGCCCCAATATGAAAGGCCGTAAGATTTTTGGCGATCTGGTTCCTTTTGATAAAGTATGGCGCACCGGTGCAAACAATGCCACAACATTGACCTTTACGGATGAAGTGATCATTGGCGGCAAAAAAATACCTGCGGGCAAATATGGTTTGTTAAGCATCCCATCAGCTAATGAATGGACCATCATCATCAGCAAACAAACCGATGTAACATCGCCTGCCGCTTACAAACAGGATATGGATGTGGTGCGTGTAAAAGCAAAACCAATGGAATTGCCATTCAGTTTTGAAACATTTGGTATCTCTTTCGAAAATATCAAAGACAATAGTTGTGAATTGATGATAGCGTGGGATAAAACAGTGGTTGCTTTGCCTATTTCTACTGATGTGGATGCAAAAGTGATGAATCAGATCAACACCATGATGTCAAGAGACAGCCGCCCGTATTTTGCAGCAGCATCGTATTATGCAGAGAATGGCAAAGATCTTAACCAGGCTGTTATCTGGTTTGATAAAGCCATTGAGCAAAATCCAAATGCATTCTGGGTACATTACCAAAAAGCAAAAGCGCTTGCAAAGCTGGGCAAAAAAGCAGAAGCAATGGCTGCATCAACAAAATCAATGCAACTGGCAAAAGAAGCTAAGAATGATGATTATGTTGCACTGAACGAAAAACTGCAAAAAGAATTGAAATAATACCAGTCAGCAACTGACAATAAAAAACCTCACAGAATCTGTGAGGTTTTTTATTGAAATGATATTACTTAACGAAGGGATAACTGTTTTGCGGCAACGCCAATGGGGGCGTAAGGTCGGCTTTATTAATTTTATTCAGCGAAAAATAACTCTTATCGCAACATTCAGTTTGTCTTGTGTTATAACTAAAGAACAATGAATCTGTAATGGTATTGTTCAATGAAAGATAATACACCGAAAAATCCTTTGTTACCGAAATGCCGGTGATGTAATTAGTATCGGCTATGATCATGAAACTACGCCTGATATTCTCCACATTGCCGGTAGATGCACGCTTGCCGAGTATTTTAATATTGGCGGTATCATACACTTTATTCTTACCACCCACGAGGTCGTTACCGGTACTTCCTGTTAATCGGAAAGAAAATGCCGGTAAAATAGCAGCACCACAATCAGTTCTGGCACAATCGGTGCCGCAGCGCATACCCACAAATGAAAAAGCCACTATGGATGAAAGAAGGACCAATTTATTTTTCATGTCGCAAAATTAAAGGCATTTGGTTCATCAGGCTTTTTCTTTGCCTGTTAAAATTTGAATGAGAAATGAAAGTGTTACCACAGCCACGGCTCCAATTACATTCAGCCACAGGAAGGAGATGATATCGAGATAATAAACGCCTATCACAATTACTTCCGAAATAACAGCTGCAATAAATACTGCATTTCCCTTTACACGCTTTAAATAAAAAGCTACGAGGAAGATACCAAGTATCGTACCATAGAACCAGCTGCCGAGAATATTTACTGCTTCAATTAAACTATTGCCCAGATTGTAAGCAAAAAAAGCGATCACCATACAAAATATCCCCCAGAGCAAGGTATAGATCTTTCCCCAGCGGTATTCTTCCTGCTCGGTCAGTTGCTTTTTAGAAAACTTCTGGTGAAAATCACACATGGTACAGGATGCCAGGGAATTCAAAGCCGCAGCAATACTTCCCCACGCTGCCAGAAAAATAATAGCAATGATCAACCCCACCAACCCGGTCGGCAACACATCGCCCACAAAGCGCAGAAAGATATAGTTGGTATCGTTTGTGTCAGCTGAAGGATCTGCTTTTTTAATCAACCCTTTCATTTCCTCTCTTACAGCTTTGCTCTTGCTTTCAATATCCTGCAACTCCTGTCGTGCCAGATCTACGGCTGCATCCTGATCAGTTTTTCTTGCATTGGTCAATGCAAGGGCCGCTGTTTTTTTCTGTTCCTGCAGTTGTTGATAATAAGTTGTAGCTTCTTTATATGCGCCTGCATAATTGCTTTTGAGTACAACAGCTTCCTGTGTTTTATTAAAAAAGGCAGGTGCATTAAAGAATGAATAATAGGCAAAAAGTAAACAGCCAATGATGAGGATCAAAAACTGCAAGGGCACTTTTACCAAACCATTCATGAGTAAACCCAAACGGCTTTCACGTGTATCTTTTGCGGTTAGGTAACGCCCCACCTGGCTTTGATCGGTTCCAAAATAACTCAACGCCAAAAAGAAACCACCAATCACCCCACTCCAGATATTGTATTTGTCTTTCCAGTCAAATCCGGTTTCTGTAACACCTGTGCTGATCACATTCATTTTTCCACTCTTGCCAGCTATGTGTAACGCATCTGTTAGATTTAATCCATTGGGCAATGATGAAATAGCATAATAACCTGCTATAAACATCGCCGCATAAATAATAATGAACTGCACCTGCTGTGTATAAGCCACAGCTTTTGCTCCGCCTGTTACCGTGTACACGATCAACAATCCACCGGTTACAATATTGGTAACATAAATATCCCAGCCAAGCATGCTGCTCAATACCAGTGATGGTGCAAAAATGCTGATGCCGGTGCTTAATCCTCTTGATAACAAAAACAGGAACGATGTGAATGTTCTTGTTTTCAGATCAAATCGTTTCTCAAGGTATTCGTAAGCAGTAAATAATTTCAGTTTATGAAAAACCGGAACAAAAGCGATACACACCACAATCATCGCCAGCGGTAAACCAAAGTAGTATTGCACAAAACGCATCCCATCGGTATATGCCTGGCCAGGTGCAGTTAAAAAGGTGACCGCACTTGCCTGCGTACCCATAATGCTTAACAGGATAACCCACCAGGGCATTTGCCTGTTGCTGAGAAAATAACCTTCAAGATCTTTCGAATGACGACTTTTGTACACGCCATACACAATAACAAGCAGCAGTGTTACAATTAATACGATCCAGTCGGTTAGTTGAAAATTCATGCAAACTGTTGAGTGAAGAAATAAAAGAAGATGATCAAAAGAACAAGCACTGCCACAACAGCTATGTACCAGCTATTCCATTTTTTTTCATTTTTATCTGACAAGTTGTTCATTTGTTTATTTATTTATTTGTTACAGGTGTTGCTAACTGTCCCAGAATAACGACAACTGTCTTCATTCTTTTTCATTATCACGTGGACGCAAATAGTACATCATAAACAACGCAATCCCGATCCCTAACAATAAACCATAAGCAATACGCTTGCTGATAAACCCGATCAATAAGCCAAGTCCCAGCCCCACTAACAATGTACGCTCAATACCGGCTTGCTTTTGTTTACTCATTTCGTTTTATTCTATTGTTTAACAGGTTTTGCCAGCAGGTTGGCCATTAACCTGTATGCACCCGGCACACCTGCAGGTAATTGCCGGAAGAATGCCAAAGCCGAATATACAAATCTTCCTTTGCCGTAATTAGCAACAAGCAAACTGCCGTTATGCTGCGGCTCACCTGCATCATTCATACCAAAAAGAGCTGTGTAATTTGTATCAATATTATCTGCTTCATATACACTTCGCTCCTGCACCCAACCATCAAAATCTTTTTCTGTGATCTTATTTGGATATGTTAACAAGGAATGACCCGGTACAAGAAATTGTACTTTCGCATCTTCTTCGGTTACACGGTTGCGTGAAATAGTAAATGGATAAGGCGACATTTTTGCTTTTACCGGACCTATCTGATTACTTGTGTTGTACTGCACCAGCAATACACCACCTGCTTTCACATAATTCATTAATGCATCATACGCATTGCTCAACCATGGATGCACATTATATGCACGGATACCTGTAACAACAGCATCGTATTGCTTCAACTTTTCTGCTGTAATATCTTCTTCCTTCAACATATCCACAGTATAACCTAATTGCTGTAAACAGTAAGGCACGAAATCGCCTGCACCGGTAATATAACCGATCTTCTTCCCTGCTATCTTCACATCAACCGCAACGATCTTTGTTACCGCATCAGGGAAATAAGTAATGGTGGGAATATGATCGTACTCGATCTTGCGTAACCGTTGTTTATTGTAGCCAGATACATTACTTGTAAAACTTGGCTGAATATAATTTGTTTGTCCACTGATGAACTTCTGGGGTTTTACAGTAGTGCTCAATTCATAATCCTGTCCCTTTGTTAACATAAAGCTTCCAAAGTCAGGACTTAATTGCCAATCTTTTGTTGTGTTTAAAGAAACGGATGCTTTGATTTTTTTTGTAGCCTGTGGTGAAAACAAAAAGCTTGCTTTCTTTGGCTGCATATCTTTAAAAAGTAACAAGGAGTTGGTTGCCTTTACAAGCGCCGGAGGATACACCACCAATTTTTGATACAACTCCCCTTTTACCGGATCAGTAAATTTATATTGTACCGGTTTTACAAAAACAAAAGTCTGATCTTCGATGGTTACAGTAAAGCGGACAGTATATACAGGATTATTTTCTGCCATACCAATCAACAACTGATTGTCGACGGTAAATGTACCTGTGCTCATTGGTTTTGCGATCCAGTACGGATCTGTTTCTTTCCGCTTTACTTCTATCTTACGTTGAAAATTTACCGGCACATTTGCCTGCAGTGTTTTATTTAGGAACGTATCAACAAAATAAGCCTGGTTGATTGCTTCCTGTTTTGCTGTTTCAGCATAAAAAGGCATTTTGGCCTTTGCACTGTCAGGAATCGTTGTTAAAAAACTACTGTCGAGTTGCACACGCTGCACAACAACGGCCACATTTGTGCGGCTAATGGCATTAAAGTTTAAACGAAGACTATCGCCCATAACTGCAAACTCCTGGTTGGTACTTGCTTCTAACCACAAGCCAGTACATGCTTCAATAATTTGTTTTACTTCTTCCAGTTTCTTTTTCTTCCAGTCTCCATCATTAATGGCATCAATGGCTTTGTATAATTGTATCAGGCTTTTAACTGATGCAGATGGATTGCTGATGGAATAAGCTGCCACAATCTCATCGATCATTGTGTTAATTGCTGCTCCACCTTCAAACCTGCTCCAGTCTTCTATTATCCCTTCGGTAATATTCTCTTTTATTGTTTCGCCACCTGTTTGTGTAAAAAACTCAATGGCTGCGCCACGTTGTGCAGGCACACCAAAGCCCTGGCTCTTGTGCATGCTCCTGCTTTCTGCAGCAAGTTCACCATAGCTTTTTCCCAATAAAGGATTGAATGCACCCACATCCATTTTCACCTGGTCGTTTGATGTGGTATTGTTACCTCCAAAGTTGAACGTGTTCCAGAAAATACGTTTTGCCTGCCAGGGTTTCACACCATACTTGAATTGCTCAGAAAAACGGTTGGGATCAGCTGCTGCATCAAACGCCTCACGGGCAAGCACAGCCGAAGCAGAGTGATGACCATGACCGGCACGTGCATCGGACGGGAATCGTGTAATGATAACATCGGGTTGAAATTTACGGATGACCCACACCACATCGCTCAATATTTTTTCTTTATCCCAAACCTTTAATGCTTCGTCGGTTGTTTTGGAAAAACCAAAATCGTAAGCACGTGTAAAGAACTGTTCAGCTCCATCTACACGGCGGGCAGCCAGCAATTCCTGTGTACGGATGAGACCAAGCTCTATGCCCTGTTCATCACCAATCAGGTTTTGTCCGCCATCGCCACGGGTCATACTTAAATAACCGGTGCGGTATAGTTTTTCCTTGCTGAAATAAGCCAGCAATCTTGTATTCTCATCATCAGGATGTGCAGCAACATACAGCACACTGCCAATCACTTTCAGTTTCTTTATTTCCAGGAGAATTTCTGCACTATTCAACGCCTTGGGTGTTTGCGATTTTCCTGCAAACGTTATAAATAAAAAAAGTAATGCAACCAGATATTTCCTCATGCAATTCAATTAATGTTTGCGAAGATATAATTTGCCGAAGGCGATGATTTACCGATGATGTAAAATTGCTGTTAGAACCATGTTAAGTTGTGCGTATTCTCAGCCCGGTTATCATTACAATGAACTTCCAAAAAATAAATAAGCCAGTAATACTGATGTGATAATGCCTACCAGATCGGCCAGCAACATGGCCCCAACTGCATAGCGGGTGTTCTTAACTGCAATGGAACCAAAGTACACAGCGATCACATAAAAAGTTGTATCAGATGATCCCTGCAAAATACAAGCTAATCTTCCTGCGAAAGAATCAGCACCAAAGGTCTTC
>NZ_CAMLGT010000111.1 GCF_946479605.1 uncultured Lacibacter sp. | reverse complement strand
TACAGCTGCTGCATTCAATTCAACAAAACCAACATCTATTTTATTATCAGTTGAACCTGTTGAAATACCAAACGGTGATGCAGTTGGAGCATTAATAATATAGTTTGTGCCCGATTGAAATACATTTGATCCTGCAACGATCACACTTCCTGTAAGTGTATCCATACCATTTGCATTGGCTGTTTCCAATACAGCAGCATCACTTCTGAATGTTAATGCTGTTCCTGTTGCCGTTGCTGTTGCCGGTTGGGAGAGATATAATGTTGCACTACCTGTTGAGAACCCAACAATATTTGTATTGGCTGCAATACCATTGCCCTGTACGCCTAATCCTGCTACTGAACCAATTGTTCCCACAACACCAGTAACAACATAAGAACCTGCAACCGTATTTCCTGTTACAGAAGCAGCAGATGCATCGACTCTTGCAGTGAACGAACCCGCACCTTTCAGCTGGCTGGTTGATCCAAAATTTATCTTACCGTAAATATTTGCTGCGTTCACAACAGAAACTGAACTTGCCAATACAACTGAGCTGTGATTTGCAACTGTAACAGAAGGCACATCAATTGAACCCGTACCGGAAATTGTTTGCAGGCTGTTTCCTCCCATTACAATCACGTTTGTACTTCCTGATGGGCCACTGAGCGATCCATCTACAACAAGATTGCCTAATACAGGCGTATTACCACTTGTATGTGTAATAAAACTGCTGGTATTATCAATCGAAAAGTTTTCAATTTTATTCACCGGTCCATCGGCTTTCAACACACTTCCATTCCGCACATATACATTTGCCAGTGTTTTTTGATTTACCCAGGAAGAACTTGCATAAGCTGTTGTTCCATCAACATAGCTTGCATTCGACTGCATGAAATAAAGGTTACTACCGGGTTCAAAATTTGTGAATTGCGTGGTGGAGTTATTACCAATGGGGCTGCGTCCGGTATAATAATAAAGTGATGCACCTGTTTTAAACAATACACCGCCAGCTACTGATGCGTTAAAACCAGATGTGGCAAGTGAATCGGTAATATGACATGCCGCCCCTGATGCAAATACAACATTGTTAGCTGCTGCAGCAGTAATAAAACTACGTGTATGAACGGTGGTTGAAAGCGGACTTAAATAAACTGTTCCGCTGATGAGTGCTGTTGCGTTTGCTGTTACCACAATATTTACATCATAATTATAAACAGCAGAACCAAGTGTAAGTGTACAACCGGCTTCTACAACAAGATCTGTTGCTGCTGTTCCATCGCCACTTAATGTAAGCGTGGCACTACCTGCAGCTGAACGACCAAGATTTACCACCGCACCATTCTGCAATTTCAACTGACCAAATGAGGTAGATGTAGCTGTTGCAATAACAGGCCCGGTGGATGCTGATGTACCGCCGATATTAGAGCCATCAAAGATGAGAATATCATTTGCGGCGGATGCAGCTCTTGTTGTACCTGTACCATCAAGCGATGTATTCCAGTTAGCATTTGCAGTAAAGCTGACAGGCCCCGCCCCGCCAACCCAATAATAAGTTGTTTGGCTGTAGCCCAATCCTGCCGTTGTAAGCAGTAATAGCAGAAGTAAAAATTTTTTCATACAGCTTTGTTTAATCGTTTTGGTTTTATCGTTCAATCGTTCTTTATTTTTTTGATACAATGAAAGTGATACACAACCAGGCAACCGGTACCAGCAATGCTGCCAGTAAAAAGAAGGAAGTGTAATTTGTTTTTGTTAATACCGGCACCAGCCATGTAACGATGAGTGTGCCGATAACGGCTGATGTGCCACCCATACCCGCTACTGTGCCTACGTTCTTTCCATTGAAATAATCGCTTGGTAATGTTTGCAGGTTATTAATTAAAAACTGAAAGCCAAATAATGTAACGCCAATCAATGCTATGGCAACACCCGGCTGAGCTTTTAATTGATTGAGATAGATAACAACAGCAGCCAATGCCACAAGCATAATAACACTGCCTACTGTAATAGCACTTTTTCTTGCTTTCGTAGCAGTAATTCCTTTTTTGATTTTTGAAGCAGAATAAAACCCTCCGCTGATTCCACCAATGGCAGCAAACAAGAATGGCACCCATGCAAATGCACCTACCTGTTTAATATCGAATCCAAAATTTTCTTTCAGGAAAAACGGAAGCCATGTAACAAACATCCACCAAACCGGATCAATAAAAAACCGGGAACTGATAACGCCCCATGTGTTTTTAAACTGTAACAGCTGTTTCCATGAATACACCTGCGCTGCCGTGGGTGCTTCTGCTGTTTTGTTTTTATCCTGCAGAATATGTTCCTGTTCTTCTTTGGTGATCCATGGATGTTTATCAGGTGTGTTCCTGTTGATGAGCATCCATGGAATGATCCATAATACACCTAACACACCAATGCCGATGAATGTCATTTTCCAGCCAAAAGCAATGTAGAGATAAGCAATGAATGGTGCTGCCACAACAGAACCAAGCGATGCCCCTGCTCCAAAAATACCTTGTGCAATGGCACGCTCTTTTGCAGGAAACCATTCAGCATTACTTTTTGCAGCACCAGGCCAGTTGCCCGCTTCACTTAAACCAAGCAGAAAACGAAATACATTAAACGATCCCAATGTTTTTGCCACAGCATGTAGTGCAATAGAAATACTCCAGCCTGCAATGGAAGCAACAAATCCTAACCGTGTGCCAATGGCATCCATCAGTTTTCCGGTAACCGTTTGTCCAATTGCATAAGCGATCATAAAAAATGTGGTGATCAACTTTAACGCATCTTTACTATCAACTTCAGCAATTCCAAAATCTTTGTGGATATAGGGCCAGAGGATATTGATAGCTGTACGATCAATATAATTAATGATCGTTGCCAGCGCAATCAACCCGATAATATACCATCTTAACCCTTTTATCTTCATAACTGTTTATTTAATTGCTCAGTGCAATGTTTGATACACCTGAAGCAGCACCTGTTACTGTATTATTGTTGTACACTTTATTGCCGGTGGTAGTACCATTGCTGCCACTTAGCTGAATATTAAATCCATAACCTGTTGCATTCACCACACAGGTATTGTTCTTAAATACATTGTGATTTCCCCATCCGCTGTAGGCCACATGTACCTGGTAGCCATCTTTAAAAATGCTGCCGCCGGGATTGTAACCTTCATTCTCTTCAATGAGGTAATAATTTCCTTTTACATCAATCCAGCTGTCGCCACTGTTTGCACCAGTGATGCCAGTTGCATCAAAATAATTTCCACGGATGATGCCACCTGTAGTTCCTTCTTTAATATCAATACACTCGGCAGTAATACCCGGGCCAATTTTATTGTTGAGCACTTTGTTTGAATCGCATTTGTCAGGTGCACCATTTGTGTAAGAACTCCAGTTGCTTTTAGCAGAGCCGATATAAATACCCTCGCCATAGTCTGCTGTCTTTAATCCCACATTACTCACTTCTGTATTCCGGATAATATTGTGTGAACTGAAACGACGCAGATGAATAGCTTCTTCACCAATGTTGTGCACTTTAATACTATCGATGATGTTGTGATTGGCGTTATCTGTCATCAACCCTTTTAAACCATTGGTGAGTGTTACACCTTTAATGATCCAGTAATTGGCTTGCAAATGCAACACATAACCGGTGTTGGTGCTTTCTGCATCAAGCACCGCATTTCTGCTGCCACGAAGGATGACCGGGTTTGTAGCTGTACCGTTTATTGATGAAGAAATAACAAACCTGCCTTTAAATATTCCATCGGCCATTACAATATCATAGCCGGCTTATGCAGCAAGCAATGCAATTTTTAATTGTGAAGCTGTAGATACATGCACTGTACGCAATGGCGCTGCAGGTATAATCACAACAGGTGGTTGTGGTTGCGGCTGTGCAGGTTGCTCTGGTTTGTTTTTAACACAACCAAGCATTGCAAGCAAAGTGACGATATAAAACATTTTTATGATCATTTTCCTGCAACGAAATCTTCACGCATTGGACTGAATACATCAATGAGTACACCTGCTTCCAGGCAAACAGCGCCATGTAATACATTTGGTGGAATATAAAATGCATCCCCTGTCTTCAATATTTTTTTTTCTCCACCTATCTCCACTTCAAACACACCGCTTTCAACATGTGTGATCTGCGAATGATAATGCTGATGTACGGTACCAATACCTCCTGTCTGAAATTCTACACGCACAAGCATGAGCTTTTCATCATACGCCATAATTTTCCTGCGCACGCCATTATCTACTTCCTCCCAAGGCACCTCGCTATTGTCGATAAATACTTTCACTGATTCTGTCGTTGACATGTTCTTATTGTTTAGTTCGTTATTGATGGTTGTGTTTTCGTTGGTTCTTTATAATTTATTACCGTTGTACAAAACAGTATAAGGCCCCGTCCAGCTGAAGCCGGCTATGTTATGCTGTACCGATGCACCGAACTGCCGGTTACATTGTGCAATGACGAGTAATTTTCCATCGATCTTTATCTCAGCAATGCTGTACTGCTCATCGTTATGCAGCAACCTGATATTTTGTACCGATGTATAAGCACTGGTTGAAAACTCTGCAATAGGATCAAACCTGCCATGTACTTCCAGCACATTTACAAACGTGTGATTCGCTGCACTTTTCCGGATGATGAACGATGGTTCATGACGCAGGTTAAAATCAGGATCGTTTGCACCCGTTCTTGTATAAAACAATTTTGCATCACCGGTTATCAGAGATGAAATACTATAATAACTACGGTCGTTTAAAAATGTAAGATGAACGGTTGTATCTGCTACTGTTGCTTCTGCTTCTTTCCAGAAAAACTGGTAGCCATTTTTCTCGCCCAATACTTCCTGCTTATTGGTGAATGGCTGGTATTTGGCCGATGTGCTGATGAGGTGTCCGTTATAGTGAAAAGGCAGATCGTACTGGTGTTGCTCCTTTGAAACAGTATGAAAAATATCGGCTGTTATTTTTTTACCTCCCGGCAATTGCAACATGTAAACAGTGCGTTGCAGCTTTACATTTTTGTATGCATTTGAATCAAGTGCTGCCACCACCTGTACTGAAGCATTTGTTGAAATATTGCTGAACAGTTTGTGACCATGATATTTTTCTGCAATGCTTTCCTTTCCATCAAAATGACTTTTTTCATCCACCACAACGGTGTTGTGAGCAATGGTTTGCGATGCGAATGTTTTATTTTCCGGCAAATAGCGGCCACCATATTTCTGCTCCACACCAATAAACCGAACAGAACCATAATCGGTAATGATCTCATTTCCCTGGTCGAAATAGTTAATATTCAGCTTATCAAAGTGCCCGTGCGATAACCCGTGCGATGTGTATTTATAAATAAGCGTGGAAAGATTTTTCTCTTTGCCATTGCGTAAAAAACTCACGCCACCTTCCGTTCCCTTTACACCATCTGTATATTCAACCGACCGGTAAGGATAGTACTGTGGAGTTTGTGCTGGTTTGGCCAAAGCTGCAGCAATAGCTGCACCACCTTTATGCAGCGTTACACGTTCCTGCTTTTTTGCAACTACCAACAATCCATTATCTTTTCCATATACATCCCATGCAATATTGATGGCTGTCACCAGTTCATTGCTGGTATAATCTTTTTCTTTCAATGCATCATTCAACGGAAAGAAAGTACCATTAAGATTTGTTTGCTGCAAACCTGCCAGCAATGCTTTTTGCAGAATACGGTTGCGGTGTTCAAATATTTTCAACTCAGGCCGTGCACGATGCAGAGCATTTGCAAATAAGTAGTAAGGTAAAATAGCATAACGCACATAGTACGGACCTTCGGTATAATAACCATCAGGTGCAAACAGGCCGTCAAGCTGCGCAATAAAACCGCTTTTACCTTGTTTGTTTGTACCATACAATGCCATATCAACATACTCTTTGTTGTTTGTGGCAATACCAACAATGCCCACACCTGCACAAGCCCACACACCATGATTGTGTATCAGATCAAACCATGTCTGCAAGTCTTTTGTTACAAAATCAACTTCGGGTTTAAAAGCACCTTCTTCAATTTTTTTGCGTTCTGCGGCAGTAAGTGTATTGTAAATAAGATCATACGCCATGCCTGTGTACACAAGCCAGTTTGCATCGTTCAACGCCTGCCAGAAAATACGACCGGGTGAACTGCTGGTAGCCTGCGGATGTTTTTTCAATCCGGGATTCAGTACGGCATATTTCAAAAACATATCCTTTACCAGCTTCGCATACTTTGCATCACCAGTAAGGTTGTAAAGAATACCTGCATGAAACATGAGCGTGTAATTCGCTTTGTGCTTATCATGCGTATAACCTCCTGCCGGATCTTTTGGCAAAGGCACATCCACATCTTTACCCACCCATGCATCCACTTCTGCTTTTATTTCTGCATACGATTGTTTCAGCAATGGATATTTCGCAACATCAGCTTTTAACTGTGCCGCTTCAGCTTTTGTGAAATAGGTAACAGGATGTTGTGCTGCAAGCAGCCCAGGTAAAACAAACAGAACTATGATCGTAAGTAAACGGAGCATCTAAAAAACATTTTCAGTGATCGCACAAAACACGGTTAAACAAAATAAGTACCGCCATTGATCTCTACACTTTCGCCGTTAATGAACGATGAAGAATCACTTGCGAGATACAGCACAAGATCGCCCACTTCGCTTGCTTCACCTTCCCTTCTTAACGGAGTGGAAGCTGCCACATTGGTTCTGATCTCCTGTTTTGTAAATGTGTTATGAAAGGTTGTATTGATCATACCAGGCGATACACAATTCACTCTTATTCCTTTTGGACCAAGTTCTTTCGCCAAACCCCTCGTCATAGTTAGTACAGCACCTTTTGCTGTTGCATAAGCCAATGCACCGCCGCCGCCACCATCTCTTGCAGCTTGTGATGAAAAATTAACGATCGCACCTCCTTTTGTCATGTGTGGCACTGTAGCTCTTGTTACCAGATAAGCTGACTTTAAATTCACATCGATCACTGCATCCCAAAACGCTTCATCAAGTTCGGCCAAAGGTTTACGACCCATAATACCACCGGCCACATTCACAAGTACATGAATGGTATCGCCAAATGCAGCAGTACAGTTGGCAATCACTTTCTGCACATCAGCCGCTTTGGTCATGTCGCCCTGCACAAGAATTGCTTCGCCACCTGCATCTTTAATAAGCTGCAATGTTTCGTTTGCCTGCTCTTCGTTATTGAAATAGTTGATACATACTTTGGCACCAGCTGCTGCCAGTTTCAGTGATACCTGGCGACCAATATCTCTTGCACCGCCGGTTACCAAAGCCACTTTGTCTTTAAATGAACTCATAATTAAATTCTATACTTTGATTTGAACAATTTGTTTACAGGTGAGGTTAGCCATTGAGAAGTGAGCAGACGGAAAAAGCGCAATCATGAACAGATAAAAGGAGCTGCAAGGGGCTTTCTTTTTCTCATACGGCAAACTTCTGGTTGTAATATTAAACCGAAATTCAAACTAAGCTCAAAATGTCACCGTTTGAAAATTTTAAAAATTTCGACCGTTTGTTGAAATAAAAACAGCCATTTCAAATTTTATTAAACAGATTTGTAAATTTTGAACCCTGACAACGTTACCGGTAACGCTGCCGGTATTTCCGTAATGATGTTTAATTTAGTTTTACTAAATCATTTCAAAACATGGAGAAGCCTGCCACTATAAAAGACATTGCAAGAAGACTGAACATTTCGCTCTCTACCGTTTCACGGGCTATGCGTAATGCACCAGATGTAAATGCTGATACAAAAAGAGCCGTTCTTGCTCTTTCTGAAGAGTTGAATTATGTGCCGAATAAACTTGCCCTAAGTCTCAAACAAAAACAAACACACAACATTGCTGTAATTGTACCCAATCTTGATTATGTGCTTTCCACAATGGTAAAGGGTATTGATGAAGTGGCGCTGGAAGCCGGTTATACAGTAATGGTATGCCAGAGTAATGAATCGTTTGGAAGGGAGATCGTTAATACAAGACGCATGCTCGATAGTCTTGTTGATGGTTTTATTATTTCTGTATCCAGTGAAACAAAAGTGTTTGATCACATAAAAAAAATACAGGATAAAAAAATGCCGATGGTGGTGTTTGACCGTGTAACCCCATTCCTGAAAGCACCTGGTGTGCGTATTGATAATGAAGATGGCGGATTGCAGGCAACAGAGCATTTGATTGAACAGGGTTATAAAAACATTGCCATTCTTGCCGGACCAAAAAATCTTGGCATCAGTAATCAACGTCTTGATGGTTATCTCAAAGCATTAAAAAAACATGGATTGAAACCGGAAGATGATCTCATCATCAATTGCGATTTCAACCAGCACTATGCTTACCTGGCCACACAGGAATTACTCAACATGAAAAAAAGGCCGGATGCCATTTTTACCATCAGCGACCGGATGGCCATTGGTGCAATGCTGGCTATAAAAGAAAAAGGGCTCAGTATGCCGCATGATATCGGGCTTGTTGGTTTTAATAATGAACCGGTGGTGAGTCTTGTTACACCAGGTATTTCAAGTGTTGATCAACCGGCTTTTGAATTGGGCAAACTTGCTGCTAAACTTTTTATTGAAACTGTACACCAGGATAAAGACATGAGTGATGTAGAGGAAGTGCTGAAACCCAAACTGATCATCCGTGAATCTTCGTTACGAAGACCGATATAAACAGAACAAACTATAATACACATGACACGATTACGATTGCTTCTTCTCTCCTCTTTTCTGCTTTTTATTTCTTCTGCTTTTGCCGATACTACACTTGTAAAAACAATTGAGGAGTTACATGCCGCTGCAAAAAAAGCTAAGCCTGGCGACAGAATTGTTTTACAAAACGGAGAGTGGAACAATGTGATCATGAAACTGAAATGCAACGGCACAAAAGACCAGCCCATAGTTTTTGCTGCACAAACAGCAGGCAAAGTAAAGATCACCGGCAATTCTCAATTACGCTTAGGTGGCACTTATCTTACTGTGGATGGCTTGTATTTTACTAATGGTTATGCAGGCAATGATCCTGTGATCAATTTCCGTACAGATAAAGACAATCTTGCCAACAACTGCCGGGTAACCAACACCGTTATTGATGATTTTAATAATCCCAAACGTATGCAGGAAAATTACTGGGTGTCGTTTTATGGCAAAAACAACCGTCTTGATCATTGCAGTTTTAAAGACAAAAAGAATATGGGAGTGCTGCTGGCAGTAATACTGGATGATGAACGCAGCAGGGAAAATTTTCATTCTATAGATCATAATTATTTTGGAAGAAGACCGGCACTTGCATCCAACTCAGGTGAAATTATCCGTGTGGGTGTATCGCAACACTGCCAGTTCAATTCCAACACGCAGATCACTGATAACTATTTTGAACACTGCGATGGCGAAACAGAAATTGTATCGATCAAATCGGGCAGCAATGTTGTTCGTGGCAATGTGCTTAAAGAATCGCAAGGCAGTGTGGTGCTAAGACACGGCGATAATAATACAGTTGAGAATAACATTTTTCTCGGCAATGGCAAAGCAGCAACCGGTGGTGTTCGTGTGATCAATAAAGGTCAATGGGTGGTGAACAATTTCTTTTACAAATGCCGGGGTGTTGATTTCCGTTCGCCTTTATCTGTTATGAATGGCATTCCAAACTCCCCTGCTCACCGCTATGTTCAGGTAACTGATGCAGTAATTGCCAACAACACGTTTGTTGATTGCGCCCCCATTAGTTTATGTGAAGGAAGTGATGCGGAAAGAACGCTGCCGCCAAATAATGTTTTTCTTATCAATAATCTTTTTTACAACAATACAGATCGTACTCTTCATAATATCTATGATAAGGTTGATGGCGTTTCGTTTTCAGGCAATGAAGTGAGTACAACCATGAAACAGGATTTGTTGAAAGGATTCATCCGTACCACTTTCAGTACACAAAAAAATGACGGCCGGCTTTTTCCTGTTACACAAAACAAGCACACAATTCCTGCACTTGATTCGCTCAATAAAATTGCAGGCTCACGTTTAACGAACCAGCTTTCATCACAACCTGGTTTTTCAAATCTTGCGTTGATGAAACAGATACAGGCGAATGCTTTTTCTGCCTGTGGTGCAAAATGGTTTCAACAAACAAAAAACAATCCACCGGCAATTGTACAAACCGTTGCATGCCGTACAGCAGATGAAGTGTATGCACAACTTAGCCATAGCAAACCCGTTATTATTGAACTTACCGGAAAAAAATATCACCTGAAACGTCCATTTGCTATTTCAAAGCAGGTAGAGTTTACTACAAAACAAAAAACAGCAGTAAAGATCATTACTACGCCTATGCTTGCTGCATTTGTTATTTCTGGAAACGGGAACCTTACGTTAAGTAATCTTTCACTTGATGGAAAAGAACTAAAAGCAACTTATTTTATTTCCAGCGACAGTGCTGGGCTCAGCAGTCATTACAACTTAACGGTACGCAACTGTTCCATCAGCAATCTTTCAGAGAATGAAGGTTGCAAATCATTATTCTATGCAAACAAATCGATGGTGGCTGACAGTATTGTTTTCCGAAATAACAGTTTCAGCAATCATACAACAAACATGGTCAGCATGGCCGAGGAAAAAGATGATAAAGGTTATTACAATGCGGAGAAGATCGTTATCAATGAGAATGTATTCAGCAATAACAAGGGTATGTTACTGAATATTTATCGTGGCGGTAATGATGAAAGTACGCTCGGACCTAACCTGTCTTTCAGTAATAACAAGATCAGCAATTGTTCAACTGTTGATAATAGTGCATTGATCATGCTTACAGGCGTCCAGGTGAGCCAGTTTGTATCAAATGTGTTTACAAACGTAAACAGTAATGGTACAGTATTTCAGTTTAAAGACATTGTGCGGGCAAAACATCTTGTTGAAAAAAATGTATTCGAAAAATCAGGCTCTGTTACGGCCAACCGGTTTGTTGTTGAAAAAGGAAATGTAGCAAAGTAAGCGAGTAAGAAATACTGAAAATAACAAAAAGCCTCTTGAAGTACAAGAGGCTTTTTGTTTGTGGAGCTGAGCGGACTCGAACCGCTGTCCAAACATATTCTCCAAAAGCTTTCTACATGCTTATTTCATGATTGTTTGTCGGCACTGCGCAGGACATGAACATACCAACGCAATACTTAGCTGAATAGTCTTTTGCAACAGTCACAGCCTTCTGTTGCAGCAACCTGTTTTGTTTTTGAGTCGGCGGCGGAACTTGGTAACAGATCAACCTGTTCGGCGGCCCTAATGACTGAATAATCACTGATTACGCAGCCATGGCATACTGTGTATTGCCATTTGAGTTTTGAGTATTCAGATTTACGTGCTAATTACCCAACGCACGGCATGCTTACACCTTCAAAGATCTACGCTGTCAAAACCAGGCAGCCCCATGTTCAAGTACGAAGTACGAACTTAGAAGTACAAAGTATACTCGGGCTGCAAAAATACATTTATTT
>NZ_CAMLGT010000110.1 GCF_946479605.1 uncultured Lacibacter sp. | reverse complement strand
CATTGGATTGTTTTCTCCGTACACAAATGGATATGCTGGTGATGGAAAATATTATTGTGGAGCGATAAGCGATGAAAATCTCCATTATCACTGTTGTGTATAACCGGGCAGCTACTATTGAACGGGCCATCCGTTCGGTGTTGGGTCAGTCGTACAATAACATTGAATATATTATTGTGGACGGTGCCTCTACGGATGGTACCACCGAAATTATTCAACAGTATCAAGACCGTGTTCATACCATTGTATCTGAAAAAGATCATGGTATGTACGATGCCCTGAACAAAGGTATTCGCCTGGCTACCGGTGATGTGGTGGGTCTACTGCATGCTGATGATGAGTTTGCCAACGACCAGGTACTTGCAACAATTGCCAACCGTTTTACGGGGAATGCAGAAGTGGAGGCTGTTTATGGTGATGTTGGATTTGTGCGTAAGGACCAGGATGACAAAATTGTAAGGTATTATTCATCGGCTATTTTCAGAACGAAACTTTTTACCTGGGGATTTATGCCGGCTCATCCAACCTTCTTTTGTTACCGGCGCTTTTTTGAAGCATTTGGTTACTACCGAACGGATATGCAAATTGCAGCCGATTTCGATCTGTTGCTTCGTTTCTTACGCAAGCATCAACTTTATGCCGTGTATATTCCGGAGATGCTGGTGAAGATGAATATGGGAGGAAAAAGTACGAATGGGATCAGCAGTACTATCAGGATCAACAAGGAACTGAAGCAAATATTGAAAGAGCATGCGTTACCGGCAAGTTATGTGCGTTTGTATGCGAGGTATTTTGTGAAGGTGTGGGAGTTTGGGAGGAGGAAGAAGTGAGCTAAGAGGTAAACGAGTGGAAGAAGCAAAAGAGGATTGCGGCGCTGTGCTTGCAATGGTTGAACCACAAAGGCAGAAAGACAGGAAGATGCACGAAGAGAAGGAATTTTCGTTTTGCTCTAATTTGGTTTCACGCAGAGATCGCAGCGAAGCGGAGACGCAAAGGCAAAAGGTGAATGAACAATTGGCAATAAACAATCATCAAGCGATAGCAGGACGGAATTAAGTAAACGTTTTCGATTAATATAATATAAAAGCAATCAATGAAGAAAGCATTAATTACAGGTGTTACCGGGCAGGATGGTGCTTATCTTTCAGACCTCCTGTTGAAGAAAGGTTATGAAGTACATGGTATCAAACGCAGAACGTCGTTGTTCAACACTGATCGTATCGATCATTTGTATGAAGATCCGCATATTGACAACCGTCATTTTGTATTGCATTATGGTGATCTGACAGACAGTACCAATCTCATCCGCATTATCCAAGAGGTGCAACCCGATGAAATTTATAACCTTGGTGCCATGAGTCATGTGAAGGTGAGTTTTGATACACCTGAATACACTGCTAATACCGATGCTATCGGTACACTGCGTATCCTTGAAGCTGTTCGTTTATTGAACCTGACTGAAAAAACAAGGATCTACCAGGCATCAACATCTGAGTTATATGGTTTGGTGCAGGAAGTGCCTCAAAGCGAACGAACTCCTTTCTATCCACGTTCACCCTATGCTGTTGCAAAAATGTATGGTTTCTGGATCACGGTGAACTATCGTGAAGCGTATAACATGTATGCCTGTAACGGTATCCTCTTCAACCACGAATCGCCTTTGAGAGGTGAAACGTTTGTCACAAGAAAAATCACCCGTGCTGTTGCGAAAATAGCGTTGGGTATGCAGGATAAATTGTGGTTGGGTAACCTTGATGCAAAGCGTGACTGGGGTCATGCAAAAGATTATGTGGAAGCCATGTGGTTGATGTTGCAGCAGGATAAAGCGGAAGATTTTGTGATTGCAACCGGTGTTACCACACCCGTACGTGAATTTGTGCGTATGGCTTTTGCTGAGGTGGGTGTGGAAATTGAATTTAAAGGGGAAGGTGTTGATGAGAAAGGTTTTGTAAAGAGCAGTACAAACCCTGATTATGTACTTGCTGTTGGTACAGAAGTGGTGGCTGTTGATCCAAGGTATTTCCGTCCGACAGAAGTTGATCTTTTGATCGGCGATCCGGCAAAAGCAAATATCAAACTGGGCTGGAAGCCGAAATATGATCTTGCAGGATTGGTAAACGAAATGGTGGCAGCTGATCTTGATATCTTTAAGCGTGAAAAGCTGCTGCACGAAAGTGGTTATAAGATCAACAATCAATTTGAGTAATGGAGAAAAAAGATAAACTATATGTAGCCGGTCACAGGGGAATGGTAGGCTCTGCTATTGTGCGTAAGCTGCAGGCAGAAGGGTTTGACAATCTTTTGGTACGTACATCATCAGAACTGGATCTGCGTAGCCAGGAAGCTGTTGATGTATTCTTTAAAGAACATAAACCCGATTATGTTTTTTTAGCAGCAGCAAAAGTGGGAGGTATTGTTGCCAACAATACTTACCGTGCAGATTTTTTGTATGAGAACCTGATGATCCAGAACAATGTGATCCATGCTGCGTACAAACACAGCGTAACCAAGTTGTTGTTTTTGGGTTCATCGTGCATTTATCCAAAATTTGCTGAGCAGCCGATTAAAGAAGATTACCTGTTGACGGGTGTACTTGAACCCACCAATGAACCTTATGCCATTGCAAAAATTGCGGGGTTGAAGATGTGCGAAGCATACAGAAGTCAATATGGCTGCAATTTTATTTCGGCTATGCCAACGAACCTGTATGGCCCTAATGATAATTATGATCTGCAAAACTCGCATGTGTTGCCTGCTTTGCTGCGGAAAATGATCGTGGCAAAACGCAGCCATCAACCAGCCGTAGAAATATGGGGTTCGGGTACGCCACGCCGTGAGTTTCTGCATGTGGATGATCTTGCTGATGCCTGTTTCTTTTTGATGCAGGAATATGATGGGGCAGACTGGTTGAATATTGGTGTGGGTGAAGATGTGTCGATCAAAGAACTGGCTGAACTGATAAAAGATATTGTGGGATACGAAGGTGAACTTCAGTTCAATACTTCAAAACCAGATGGTACACCCCGCAAGTTGCTGGATGTATCAAAACTGGAAAGCCGTGGCTGGAAAGCCAGGATCGGGTTGAGAGAGGGGATCACAAGAGTGTATGAAGAGATTAAGTCGTTACCGTTTTAAGGGTAAGGCGAGTGGTAAGAAGTAAGAGGTAAGACGTATGTTCGGATTATTTAAAAAGAAGAAAGAAGAAGCAGCGCCTGTAAACATTGATTACAGTATGCTTGCTGTGGATATGCATTCGCATTTGCTGCCGGGTATTGATGATGGTTCGCCGGATGCTGCAACTTCAGTCGGCTACATCAAAAAAATGATGGAGCTGGGCTATCGGAAGTTCATCACAACGCCACATATCTATCCCGATCTTTATCCCAATACAAGAGAAACCATTACTGCTGCACAGCAGCAGCTGATGGCGAAGCTGAAGGAAGAGCATATTGATGTGGAAGTGCATGCAGCAGCAGAGTATTTTATTGATGACCTGTTTGCCGACCGGCTGGCAAACAATGAACAACTGCTGACACTGCATAAGAATTTCGTATTGGTGGAAATTTCTTTTATGCAGCCGCCACCCAACCTGAAGGATATTATTTTTGAATTGATCGTAAAAGGATATCAACCTGTACTGGCGCATCCGGAGCGTTATAATTTCTATCATACACGAAAGGAAGTATATGAACGCTTCAGGGATCAGGGTTGTTTGCTGCAGGTAAATCTTCTTTCGCTTAGTGGTTATTATGGTAAAAGTGTTCAGGATACAGCACATTATCTTGTGCATCATCAGCTGGTCGACCTGATCGGTACCGATCTTCATCACCAGCGTCATCTTGAAGCCATGCAACATCCGCAGCTGGTGGCTGATGTTCAAAAAGCTGTTGAAACAAATCACCTTCTTAACGCTACCCTTTACTGATACTTGCGTAAACCCCGATTACTAATTATTCTTAACAGGCTTGCCGTTGGTGGTCCTGCGTTTAATGTCATCAGCAGCGCTGCTGTATTAAGCAACGAATTTGATATACTGCTGATAGCCGGTGCGCCTGATGCTGATGAGCAACCGGCCGATTACCTGCTGGAGCAATACACAGGATTTCAGTTTAAGAAAATCACTGCGTTAAAACGGTCAGTCATTCCCGGTACCGATTGGCGTGCATATAAAGAGATCAAACAGGCCATCCGTCAATTCGAACCACAGATTGTACATACACACGGAGCAAAGCCCGGCGTACTTGGCCGTTTTGCTGCACACAAGCTGAAAGTGCCTGCAATAGTGCACACATTTCATGGTCATGTGTTTCATTCTTATTTTTCAGCAGTTGTATCTTCTTTCATTGTGCGTATTGAACGCCGCTTAGCGAAAACATCATCAGCTATCATTGCCATCAGCACAAAGTTGAAAGATGAATTACTTCATGCGTACAAAATAGCAGCTGCAGAAAAAATTAAACTCATCAGGTTAGGCATTGATACGGCATGTTTTAATGATACAGATGGGAAAAAACGAAAGCAGTTTCGAACAGAGTTTCAGTTGCCCGATGATACTGTTGCAATTGGTATTGCCGGCCGGTTGGTGCCGGTAAAAAACCACCGGCTTTTTATTGAGGCTGCCACAACGTTTCTGAAAGACAATAACAACAGCGCTGTTAAGTTTTTTCTGATTGGCGATGGCACTGAAAAAAACAAGATACAGGAATTGATAAGGGAAAAGCAGTTCAGCTTTACAAATGCCGGCCCGGGGTACAACAGCAATGCCTCATTTGTGTTTACATCGTGGCGGAAAGATATGGATGCCGTTTATGCCGGGCTTGATATTGTGATGCTTACTTCGTTAAATGAAGGAACGCCTGTATCCATTATGGAAGCTATGGCTGCCGGCAAGCCGGTACTGTCAACCAATGTGGGTGGTATTGCCGAGCTGATAACAGACGGGCAAACAGGATTGCTGGCTTCTTCAGCCGCTGAATTAGCTGCAGCACTTTCTCATCTTGTGACCAATCAGCAACAGCGGTTACAGTTTGGTGCTGCTGCAGTAAAACATGCTGCCCGTTTTTCAAAGCCAGAAGAGGCTACCGCACTTTCCCGGCTTTATCATTCCCTGCTTTCGCAAAGGTGAAAAATTGCAGGTTTGTAAATAATATGTTGGTTGCCTGAACTTTTTTGAGTGGTATTTGTAATTGAGGAATAGGAAGCCCCAATGAATAAGTTTACGATTAAAGATCTGGAGAACCTGAGTGGGATCAAAGCCCACACCATCCGTATTTGGGAGCAGCGTTACACGTTCCTGAAGCCTCAGCGTACGTCCACGAACATACGGTACTACAGCAACAATGAGTTAAAGATGCTGCTCAATATTTCTTTACTCAATAAATACGGGTATAAGATCTCCCACATCAGCCGCATGAGTAATGAAGAGCTGCGTGAGAAAACACTCACCCTTTCCAATGCACAGGCACAGCAGGAGCGGATTGTAAATGAGCTGATTCAAAGCATGGTGGATGTTGACCTGGATGCATTTGAACGGGTCATTGATCAGCACATTCTTGTAAAAGGTATTGAGAAGACCATCACCTATATCTTATTTCCTTTTCTTGAGCGGATCGGTATTTTGTGGCTTACCGATCATATTAATCCGGCACAGGAGCACCTTATTTCAAATATCATCCGCCAAAAGCTTATTGTGGGTATTGATAAGGCAAGCACAGCTCACTCTTTGTTGAAAACCACGATGCTGCTTTTCCTGCCTGAAAATGAGCACCATGAAATCGGCCTGCTATTCCTGCAATACTTATTAAAAAGCCGGGGAGTAAAAGTGATTTACCTGGGGGCTAATGTGCCGGTAAAAGACCTGGAGTTTGTGGTTGAACTTAAAAATCCTGATTATATCTATACCCATCTTACTACAGTGATCAAGGAGTTTAATTTTGATAAGTTCATTAACAACCTCAAGAACCAGCTTCCGCAAAGTAAGGTGATCATCTCTGGCCTCATGGCCCAGACCTATGAGGAAAAAGAGCTGCCTCCTAATTTCCGGTTTTTGAAGTCGTTTACAGCAGTAATCGACTTTATTGACAGTCTCAGTTAATCTCAACACATCATTTTATACGTACATCCCCCGTTCTTACATCGGGGGATTTTTTATACCCCTCCTTATTGTGTTTAACATTTCTATATAAATAATTAAACAAAAATTTGGAAATAGCATTTTCTTTTGTTTAACTTTACGGCATTAATTATTAAACACTTTGTTTATGTCAACAGTAGAATTCAATCAAATGCTTTTGAACAATACTGATTACCTGCGGCCTTTTGCCTTTACCCTCACAAGGGATAATGAAACCGCAAAGGACCTGCTGCAGGAAACCATGTACCGGGCTTTGTCGAACAGGGATAAGTACCATGTGGGCACCAATATCAAGGCCTGGCTCTATACCATTATGCGGAATATCTTCATCAACAGTTACCGCCGCAAAATCAAGCAAAACACCATTTTTGATTCTACAGCCAATGATTTTTTTATTGATCATCAGCAGGTAACCGTAGCAAACGAGGCAGAATCAATTTTAAAAATGAAAGAAATTCAGGCAGCCGTTCAGCAGCTGCCCGATATATTCAAGCAGCCTTTTACATTATACTTCGAAGGATTCCGCTACCATGAAATTGCGCATATTCTCAGTGAGCCCTTGGGAACAATCAAGAGCCGTATCCATTTTGCCCGTAAATTGTTAAAGGAACAGATCAGCAGAAACTAAACTTTATCAATTTGGGTAATACAGCAATCGTCATTGGCAGCGGCTTTGCCGGTATGTCCACCGCCAGTTTTCTGGCGCAGGCTGGGTGGCAGGTAACAGTACTGGAAAAACATAACCAGCCCGGTGGCCGTGCAAGACAGTTCAGTACAAATGGTTTTACGTTTGATATGGGGCCAAGCTGGTACTGGATGCCCGATGTGTTTGAGCGTTATTTTAACCAGTTTGGAAAAAAAGTAAGTGATTACTATGAACTGAAAAGGCTTGATCCCTCCTACAGAATTTATTTTAAAGAAGAAGCGGTAGATGTGCCGGCAGATTACGAAGCACTCAAAAAATTATTTGATGAATTAGAGCCGGGCAGCGGTCAGCAACTTGATGCATTTATGGCTGAAGCGGCTTATAAATATGAGGTGGGTATTCATAAACTGGTGCATAAACCGGGTTTATCGGTGAGGGAGTTTGCAGATAAAGAACTGTTGAAGGGAATTTTCAGGCTTGATGTATTTGCTTCAATGAAAGCGCATGTGCAAAAGCATTTTTCCGATTCACGGCTGCGTGAACTGATGGAGTTCCCGGTTTTGTTCCTTGGTGCATTGCCTGAAAAAATCCCTGCTTTGTACAGTCTTATGAATTATGCCGATGTAAAACTCGGTACCTGGTACCCCGTGGGAGGCATGTATGAAATTGTAAAAGCGATGCATGCATTGGCGGAGGAGCTGGGCGTAAAATTTTTGTTTGAGCATAATGTGGAGGAGATCAGAACAGCAAACGAAACAGTTGCAGGTGTTGTGGTAAACGGCGAGTTTATGCAAGCCGATGTGGTGATCAGTGGTGCAGATTATCACTTTACTGATACAGCATTGCTCAACCGTCACGACCAGGGTTATTCGGAAGCTTACTGGAACAACCGTGTGCTGGCACCATCCTGTTTGCTGTACTATGTTGGTATCAATAAGCGGTTGCCAAACCTGGCGCATCACAGTTTGTTTTTTGATGCAGATTTCAACAAGCATGGAAAAGAGATCTATCAAGATCCATCATGGCCTTCGGACCCCTTGTTTTATGTAAGTGCCACTACGGTTACTGATCCTTCGGGTGCGCCGCAAGGTTGTGAAAACCTGTTCTTTCTTATTCCGGTGGCTGCCGGTTTGCAGGATGATACGGAGGAGTTGAGAGATCGCTATTTCCAACAAATTGTTGAGCGATTTGAAAAGAAGACCGGTGAACCAATTTCTGATTCGATTGTTTATAAAAGGTCCTATGCGGTAAGTGATTTTATAGCGGATTACAATGCGTTTAAAGGAAATGCTTATGGCCTTGCAAATACACTTATGCAAACAGCTATTTTAAAACCAACCTGTAAAAGCAGAAAAGTAGCGAATTTGTATTTTACAGGACAACTGACTGTACCGGGGCCGGGTGTACCGCCAAGTCTCATCAGCGGTGAGGTTGTAGCCGGGCTGGTCAACAAACAAATGCTTAAAAACAAGCAACCCAGTTAAACTTATGATGAATTTATTCCATGAAGTGAGCCAGCTGTGCAGCAGAACCACGACGGAGCGTTACAGTACTTCGTTTTCATCTGCTATCCGTTTGCTGCATCATGATCTGCGGCAGCCTGTTTATAACATTTATGGTCTTGTTCGCTTTGCTGATGAAATTGTGGATACATTTCATCAGTACGATAAAGCAACGCTCATCAAAGAATTCCGTAAGGAAACATTTCTTGCTATTGAGCGTGGCATCAGTTTAAATCCTGTGCTGCACAGTTTCCAGCTTACGGTAAATGAATACAACATATCTCATGATCTTATCCATGCATTTTTCAACAGCATGGAAATGGACCTTGAGAAAACACACTACAGTTACGAAGGATATACCGAATATATTTATGGCAGCGCCGAAGTGGTGGGGCTCATGTGCCTGTATGTTTTTGTAGAAGGAGACCATGCGCAGTATGAACGGCTAAAACCTGCTGCACGTTCTTTAGGTGCTGCTTTTCAAAAAGTAAATTTCCTGCGTGATGTAAAGGCAGATTATAATCAACTTGACCGTACTTATTTTCCCGGTTTGGATTTTGCCAATTTTACGCAGCGCCAGAAACGGGAAATAGAAGAAGATATTCAAAAGGATTTTGATGATGCTTACAAAGGCATCATGCAACTTCCCGTAAAGGCACGCTTTGGTGTGTATGTCGCCTATAAATATTATCTCTCACTTTTCAGGAAGATCAAAAAACTGCAACCTGCCGTCATTATGCAGGAACGTGTACGCATTCCCGATTATCACAAGCTCATGATCTTATTAAGAGCCGGTGTACGCAGTCACTTAAATATCCTGTAACGGAATAATCATTTAATTTTGGCTGATGCACGAAGTTATTCTCGTTAACGAGACAGATGAAGTTATTGGTTCCATGGAAAAAATGGAAGCGCATGAAAAAGCATTGCTGCACCGTGCATTCAGTGTTTTTCTTTTTGATAAAGCGGGCAATATGTTGTTACAAAAAAGGGCAGCATCAAAATATCACAGCCCTTCCTTATGGACAAATGCCTGCTGCAGTCACCCCATGCCTGGCGAAGAAACAAAAGATGCAGCATTGCGGCGCTTACAAGAAGAATTGGGTTTTACTACAGCTATCCACAAAGCCTTTCATTTTACCTACAAAGCCGAATTTGATAACGGGCTTACTGAACATGAATTTGATCATGTGTTTGTAGGTGAGTATGATGGCAACATGCAGTTAAATCCTGAAGAAGTGAGTGAGGTTTGTTATAAACCAATTGCAATGATCAACGAAGAAATTGCACATAACGCAGGCAGTTACACAGCGTGGTTTAAAATAGCTCTGCCTTTATTAGAAGAATGGCTGCAAAAAAACAGAATGCCTCATGCAGCCGCATAAGCAAGCTGTTGTTATTGGCAGTGGGGTAGCCGGATTAGCTGCTGCCATCCGTTTAGCAGTAATTGGTTATACTGTTGATGTGTTTGAGCGTAATGCCTACGCCGGTGGTAAACTTTCTTTTTTTGAGAAAGATGGGTTTTCATTTGATGCTGGTCCTTCTTTATTCACACAACCACAGAACCTGGAGGAGCTGTTTGCTTTTGCCGGTGAGCCGATTGAAGACTATTTCAATTACGAAAAGGTTGATCTATCCTGTAGTTACTTTTTTGAACATGGCAAGCGTGTGCAGGCATGGACGGATGCCGAACGGTTGGCAGATGAGTTACACAAGCAACTTGGCGAAGAAAAAAAGAACGTGCTGCAGTATTTACAACGCAGTGAAAATTTATACAATCATATCGGCTCCATTTTTTTAAATCATTCATTACACAAACGAAGCACCTGGTTGCAGAAGTCTGTTCTTAAAGCACTGCAAACAGTCCGCCTGCCTTATTTAACCGGTACGCTGCATCATTACAACCGCTCTTCTTTCCGCACAGCTGAAGCCGTGCAGATCTTTGATCGTTTTGCAACGTACAATGGCAGCGATCCGTACAGAACTCCCGGTATGATGAGTCTCATTCCTCATCTTGAATTGAATGAGGGAACGTTTTATCCCAAAGGTGGAATGATCAGCATCACCAATGCCTTGCTGAAGCTGGCCGAAAAAAAAGGAGTGCGTTTTCATTTTAATACGCCTGTTCAGCGCATCATACACCATGCAGGAACGGCAAAAGGTGTTGTGGTGGATAACGAAAATGTATTTGCTGATGTGGTAGTGAGTAATGCAGATGTTTACTTCACATACCAGCAATTACTGAATGATGAACAACAGACAAGGAAAGTGGTAAAACAGGAGCGTAGCTGCAGTGGTATGATCTTTTACTGGGGCATGAACAGGGAATTTCCTGATCTGCACCTGCATAATATTTTCTTCAGTAAAAACTATGCAGCAGAATTTCAATCATTGTTTCAGCAGCATCGGTTGTATTATGATCCTACTGTGTATGTGAACATTACTTCCAAAATGGAAAAAGGAATGGCACCAGGTGGAAAAGAGAATTGGTTCCTGCTCATCAATGCCCCATCCAACAGCGGACAAAACTGGGAGCAGTTACGAACACAGCTGAAACAGGTTGTGATTGATAAACTGAGCCGCATGTTACAAACAGATATTGCAGCTGCCATTGTAACGGAAGAATATCTTGATCCCATACGCATTGAAGAAAGAACAGGATCATATAGGGGTGCATTGTATGGCACCAGCAGTAACAGTAAGATGGCTGCGTTTCTTCGTCATCCAAACTTTACCAAAAAAATTGAAGGATTATATTTCTGCGGCGGAAGCGTGCATCCCGGTGGTGGTATTCCGCTTTGTTTTAAAAGTGCAAAAATTGCAACCGATCTTATCATAAAAGATCAGTCAAAACATTCATCACATTAATGCTGCAACAATACAGTAAACAACAGATCGCTACCGCTATTGCCGTGTTATTTCACTGCATCGGACTTGCAGGTATGTTGTGGTACGATCAGCAATTGTTTGCTTCCCTTACTCCTGCCAACCTGCTGTTATCGGCAGCATTGTTGGTTTATACACAAAAACAAAAGAACCTTGCTTTCTGGCTGTTTGCAGCAGTTTGCTATGTTACAGGTTATGTGGTGGAATACGTGGGCGTTCATCATCAATTGTTATTTGGTGAATACCGTTACCTCCCTGCGCTGGGCTGGCAGTTTAAAGAGATTCCGCTGGTGATTGGCGTCAACTGGTTTATTGTCATGTATTGCTGTGGCATCAGTATTCAGCAGCTGTTGAATTTTTTCTGGAATAAACTGCGGGATGAA
>NZ_CAMLGT010000109.1 GCF_946479605.1 uncultured Lacibacter sp. | reverse complement strand
GCCGTTCTTCAACAGTTAAACCCATATCTTTCAGAATGGTGATCACGCTGTCTCTTGTAACACCGGCAAGGATGGTGCCTTCATCCAAGTTTGGTGTAATGGCTGTGTTACCAATGATCACAAAACCATTCATCATACCAAATTCCTGAAGATACTTGTGCTCAATAGCATCGGTCCACAATACCTGGTCGTATCCTCTTTTCTTTGCTTCATTTGTAGGGTACATGGATGAACCATAGTTACCGGCTGCTTTTGCAAAACCAACACCACCTGGTACTGCACGCACAAAATGTTCTTCTACATAGATCTTCATCGGCACAGCATAGTAAGGACCAGTGGGACAAAGAATGATCATGAATTTATACTTATCACTCGGCTTCACACCTATCACATCATCATTTGCAAACATGAACGGACGGATATATAAGGAATGATCTTTCTTGGCAGGTATCCATTCTTTATCTAACTCGATCAACTTACGCATGCCTTCAATAAAAATTTCTTCAGGCACTGCCGGCATCTGCATACGCTCAGCCGATTGATTAAAACGTTTGAAATTATCGTACGGACGGAAAATATATGCTTCACCATTTTCATGACGGTATGCCTTGATCCCCTCGAAAATACTTTGCCCGTAATGCATGGCTGCATTGGCAGGAGAAATAGTGATGGGTTGATAAGGTTTGATCTCTACATTCTTCCACTCACCGTTTTCGTATTCGGCAACGAGCATGTGATCAGTAAAATATTTTCCGAACGGAATATTTGCAAGATCAATCGTACCGAGTTTGCTTGTTTCAGATTTTGTTATTGAAATATCCAATGCGCCAACCATAACTCATTATTTTTGTTGCCGCAAAGAAACGAAAAAAACAAACAAGGGTTTTGCTGCAAACGAACTATGTCTCTTGAAAATATTCAACTTACTGATGATCAATTGACCGAATTATTCGGCAAACAGGTGGTGCTTGTTGAAAAAGGAGATGCTGTTTCCAAGCCTGAAGAACCCGCAAAGCCTGAACCTGCAGCCACACCCGCACTTGCCAAACCTGCTGCTGCCATGCAAGGTATTACGGGTAAAAACAAGAAAAGGTTTATGTGGCTGGTGGAGGAACATCATTTCCCTTACCTCAATGATGCCGATTTTCAGTTTTTGGGCGATGTATTAGCTGCCTGTAAAATGAATATGGAAGATATTGCCCTGGTGAATGTGGCCAATAACCGCAGTTCATTTGATGAACTGGTAGCCCAACTTCAGCCGCAATTCGTTATTGCATCCGATGTGCAGGTGGAGGCATTGCCCATTCAGCTGGCCGATTACCGGGTGCAACAGCAGCAGGGCTATACGCTTTGCTGTACAGAATCAATTGAACATATCCGCACAGATAAAAGCAAAAAATCAAAACTCTGGTTGGCATTAAAACAAATGCTTGGCCTGTAACACTGCTTATGCAAGAACTTATTTTCGCCAGCGGCAACCGGCACAAAGCCGAAGAAATAGAAGCCGCACTGCCCCATGGATTCCGTATCCTCATCATGAAAGAGGCGGGCATTACCGAAGAAATTCCGGAGCCATTTCCCACGCTGGAAGAAAACTCCCGCCACAAAGCACAGTACCTGCATGAACGGTTGCACAAAGATTGCTTTGCAGAAGACACGGGTCTGGAAGTGGAAGCGCTGAATGGCGAACCGGGTGTAAAATCGGCCCGCTATGCAGGCGAAGGCAGGGATTTTGAGGCCAACATCGATAAACTTCTCACCAATTTAAACGGGCAACAAAACCGAAGGGCAAGGTTCCGTACCGTTTTCACATTGATCCGCAACGGACAGCTTTACCAGTTTGAAGGTATCTGTAACGGCACGATTTTAGAAAAAAGAACCGGAACAGGCGGATTTGGCTACGACCCTGTATTTTTACCCGACGGAAGTAAAAAGGCTTTCGCCGAAATGACCACGGAGGAAAAGAACAGTTTCAGCCACCGTAAAAAAGGGCTCGACCTGATGCTTCCATTCCTCACCCAATAACAAAAGAGAAATTCGCATGCAAAGCAACCAAATCATATCGGATACCGACTTAATACAGGGATGCATAAACGGCGACCGGCGTATGCAAAAAGCCCTGTACGATAAATACTCCGGTAAAATGTATGCCGTATGCCTCCGGTATATGGGCAATGCTGATGATGCACAGGATATTTTACAGGAAGGTTTTGTGAAAGTGTATAAAAACCTGGAGCGTTTTCGTGGCGAAGGATCGTTTGAAGGTTGGGTACGCCGCATATTTGTAAATACCGCTATTGAACAGATCCGCCGCCGTAAAACAGACCTTTCCTTAACAGAAAAAGAAGAAAGCATCGAATTAAAATCTGTATCTGCCATTGAAAACATCAATGAGAAAGATCTGATGCGTATTATCCGTGATCTTTCGCCCGGCTACAGAGCAGTATTTAACCTTTACGTAGTGGAAGGTTACAGTCATAAAGAAATCGGCGATATGCTGGGCATCAGCGAAGGCACCAGCAAATCGCAACTGGCAAGGGCAAGAATGATCTTGCAGGATAAAATTAAACGCTGAACTTAATAATCATGAACGACTCTCATCTTCAACAAATGCTTCTTGCAACGGAAATAGCACCTCCCGGAAATGTTTGGGAGAATATTGCTGTTGAGCTGGATGCACAGGATGAGGACAAGCCTTTACAGCAACAATTACTTTTTGCAGAAGAAACACCACCTGCTACCGTATGGTTACAAATAGAACCTGCACTGAACGATCATACTTTTCAAAAAACATTGGCAGCAGCTGAAGAAGAAGCACCTGCATTTGTGTGGGAACAATTAGAACAACAATTAAGCAGTGATGCATTTGATTCCCGTGTGGCAGCTGTTTTACATACTACAGAAATTACCCCTCCTGCAGCTGCCTGGGCTTCAATAGAACAATCATTTGAAGAAAAGCAGGCTCCCGTTATTTCCATTAACAGAAACAACAAACATTTTTACCGTGTAGCTGTTGCAGCAGCACTTGTCGGAGTATTGGCATGGGGTGGCTACCGTTTACTGAACAACAACAATAACAACAATTCTTCACCTGCTGAAGCAATTGCATCTACCGATATTCCGGAACAACAAAAAGCTGCGCCTGCAGTAAAACCAGCTGACAGCAATACAGTTGTTTCTGATGAAGAACCCGAAACAACAACTGCCATCAGACGCATACAGATCAAAGAACGCATTAAACAAAAATTAGCATCACCGGATGCATTGGCTTATGCTGAAACACCTGATCATAACCTGCAGAACAATGTTGCTTACCAGGGCATTCATCACCAGCAAACCGAAGTGCCACAGCAAACAAACGGTTTCTCTGAAAGCCAGTATTTTCTTGTGCTGAATGACAATGGCGAACTGGTGCGTGTATCAAAAAAAATCGGCAACCTCAAATGTGCTGTTGGTAACGGTGCACCTGTTGATGCTGCATCGGCACTGCAATCAAAAGACTGTAATGAACAGATCAAACGCTGGCGTGAAAAAATGGCAATGGCTGCAGCCATCTCTGCTTCTGCCGGTGATATTGATCTCAACCAACTGATCAACAGTACCGATCAGCAATAAAGTTTTACCTTCCATTTATGTCACGTATCAAGATCACTTTTCCTGAACAGTTTTCCTTTACAGCAAACATTCCCATCCGTATCACCGATCTCAACTACGGCAATCATGTTGGTAACGATGCGGTGCTTTCGATTATACACGAAGCAAGAATGCAGTTTCTTGCACATCATGGTTATAGCGAACTTGACCTGGCTGGTACTGGTCTTATTATGGCCGATGCAGGGATTGAGTTTAAGAAAGAGATCTTCTATGGCGATGCAATTGCTGTAAATATTGCTGCTGTTAACTTTACTTCTGTTGGGTTTGATCTTTATTATCAATTACTGAATAAAGAAAAGACTGTTACTGCCCTTGCAAAAACAGGTATGATCTGTTATGATTACAACCGGAAAAAAATTGCACATGTTCCGGCAGAGGTAAAAGAAAAACTGGCGGGCAATTAGTTCCTAAAAGAAATTCTGACTTATTTCATTGATTTTATTTCATTCAACAGCATGGCAGCATAATTACTGTTTAATTGTACCAGTTCATTATACTTCTGTACGGCATCCTGTTTTTTATTTTGCTTTACATGACAAAGACCAATGTAATAAACAGTGGTTTCAAAACCCTCCTTCAGTGTATTTGCTTTGTACAAATGCACAAGTGCTTCGTCAATTCTGTTCAGTGAAAACAAAGAGAACCCAAGTTCAGAGTAAGAAAGATAATTCTGTTCTTCAAAACGAACTGCTTTTTCAAGATAAGTTACCGCTTCATTGAATTTACCCAAATCGTTGTAACACCATCCAATACGGTAATGAAGTTTTTTCTCTGTGCTGTCTATTGAAAATGCTTTCTGGTAATCAGCAAGTGCTTTGGCTGAGTTTTTCTGTGCATCTTTATAAAGGTCACCTCTTGCTATATATACTTTACCATACGTTGCATTCAACTTGATCACCTGGTTATAATCAGCCAATGCTTCTTCAACTCTTCCTGATTTATATTTTGCAAAACCCGATTCATACAACATGCGAAAATTTCCGGGCTCCAGTTTAATTGCCTGTTGAAGTACAGGTAATGCAAGATCATACCGTTCCATTTCATTATAACACCAACCCAATTCATAATAAGCAGTTGCCAGCGATGGTTTCTGTTCAATTAATTTCTGGAAAAGCGTCACCGCTTCAGCACACTTCCCTTCTCTGCGAAGTTTACGGGCTTGCTGGTACACTTCATCAGCCTTATCGGCTTGTGCCGATACAGCAAAAAAAGAAACAAGCATTACGAAGCATATAAAAAGTTTCCTGCACATTGGTTTGTAATCTCCCACAATAATAATGGATGCATCTGAAACTGCACTCAACTGTTCCAGATCTTCCAGCTTTCTTCGGCCTGTATCACCAGCATATCTCCTCCGTTTTTAATTGTTGCCCCCTGCTCTTCTGCCAGTTGCAGAAAAGCAGTTTTGGCGGGATTATAAACAAGATCGTAACAAAGATGCTGCTGACTGATATATTGATAGGGTAATGATGGCTTACTATGTACATTGGGTTGCATACCCAAGGGTGTAGTGTTGATAATTACCTGGTGATCCTGCATAACTGCTGCATCAATGTCTTCGTAGCTCAACATATCCTCTCCTTTACTGCGGGAGACATATCTGTAAGCAATGCCTAATTGCTTTAACACCCATACCACTGCCTTTGCTGCTCCGCCGGTGCCTAAAACCAATGCATTGCGGTGATGCGGCTGAAGAAATGGTTCAATTGATTGCTGAAACCCGAGTACATCAGTATTAAAACCCGTCAACTCACCGTTCCTGATGCTGATACAATTACAAGCGCCTATTTCTTGTACGGCTTCAGAGCGGTGATGCAGGTACTGCAGCACATCTTCTTTATAAGGAATAGTGACATTGATACCCTCCAGCCCGGCCACATCCTGCAACAGTTGAGGAAACTGATCAATGGAAGAAATGGGATATAGCTCATAGTTACAATTGCTGATCCCTTCTTCTGAAAATTTTTCGGTGAAATACTTTTTTGAAAATGAATGACTCAACGGGTATCCTATCAATCCAAACTGTCGCATTATGCATTTTGTTTATCAAGGAACATATGGAATGTATCACCACGCAAGCCAAGGCGCATTGTTTCCAAAGGAATCACTTCCGTTGGTGCAATGTTTCCAAGGTTTACATTATGACCAACCAGCTCAATAAAGTAAAGCTGCTGTGCTTTTTGCGGCGCTTCCCAAATAATGCGTTCTTCTGGTATTTGGGTAAGAATTTCCTGAACAAGGCCTTCACGCACCTCGCCACTGCCACGGTAAATACCTACGTTACCTGCTTCACGTGCTTCTGCAATTACATAAGTTGATCCGGCTTCCAATTCGGCACGCATCAATTCGATCCATTTATAAGGAGGAATAATGTGAGCTGCATCTTTACTACCCACTTCACTTAATACGGTTCCGTGTTTGGTGAGTTTTTCAATATAGCCACATTTCTCAGCATGTGGTATTTCAATAGAGCCATCACTCACTTCCATGTACTTTATACCATAATCCTTACATACGCTTATGTAGTCTTCAAACTGGTTGCGTATCAGGAAAGCTTCAAACAAAGTGCCGCCAAAGTAAATGGGAATATTATGAGCTGCGTAAATCTCCAGCTTCTCTCTCAGTTTAGGTGTAACAAAAGAAGTTCCAAATCCAAGTTTCACAATATCAACATGTGGTTCTGCTATGCTCAGGAAGTTTTTTGTTTCCTCAATGCTCAAGCCCTTATCCATCACCATTGTGATTCCGTGGGCACGTGGTTTCTGATTTCTCTCAGGTATCTGTGTAAGATTGAAATTCATTCGGGGTTCCGTTTTTTTTGAATCGTGGCAAAAATAGGGAAGGCACAGCAACCTGCAATTACAGATTTACTGACATCTATCACTCCTTTAAATTGACGTAGCTTAAAATGATCTTGAACGTTTGTACCGGGCAATGATATCCACCACCTGTGGATGCTGTAAAAGCTTTGGCTGTAACTCAATGAGTTTCTTGATCAGTTTTGGCGCTTTTGCCATTGCATATTCAAGTTGTGTAATGGCCTGCTTGGTTTTACCCTGGGCAAAAAAGATAGCTGCACGGTAAAAAATGAAAACTGGTTTACTACCTGTGGTTTCATAAGCGGCCAAAGCATATTCATCGGCATTATCCAGCATATCGGCTTTGAGCATACATTCAAGGATGGCACTCCAGCCCTTTACATTTTTTGGCCGGGATTTGATCACATTGGCATAATGCTCTATGGCGGTTTTATATTCTCCAATTTCTACTAAAGCCATCCCCATGGCAAGATTGTATTCCGGCTGCATCCGGTGAATGCGTAATGCCTGCTGCAATTGTTTGATACCGCTTTCATACTGCGTCTCATTAATGTAGGTGCAGGCGATTTTGTAATAGAGTTTGCTGTCATCGGGGTTCATGTGCGATGCCTTGCGGTAATGAAACCTGGCCTGTGCATATTGTCCCATCCTGTCGTAACAATAACCGATCGCTTCATGAATCACTTCTTCGGGCCTGCTCAACTCCAGCACTTTCTCCAACATTTCAATGGCTTCCTTGTACTTACGCAGACGGATGTAGGCATCGCCGATATTACGATACGCATAGTCGAACTTCTCATCAATGGCAATACAGTACATGTAGGCATCAATGGCTTTTTCATACAGCTTTAAACCCTGATAAGCCGCACCAAGATTAAACCAGGCCAGCTCACTGTAAGGATGATCGTTGATGATATTGAGATGAAGCTTGATAGATTCTTCATTCCGTCCGGTAAAATCGGTCCAGAAACAGATCTTATACAAAGCTTCTTCATTGGTAGGCTCTTCTTCTAAAATAAGCTTCAGGCAGTCGAACACTTTTTCAAACTCTTCATAATCGTCATACACATCGGCCAACTCAAACAGCAACTCCAGCCTTTCTTCACCATTAAATAGCTGCAATCCTTCTTCAAGCAACTCAACTGCTTTTTCCTGCTGGTCAAGTGCCAGATAAGCATCTGTACGAAGGATAAAGAGGTTAATGTCATTATGATCAAGAAGTTCTGCCCGGTCAAGTATGTCAAGTGCAGCCTGGTATTGACGGGTTGCGAGTAAGAGATCGGCTTTCTTTACCAACAACAGAGAAGAGTAAGGATAGATCTCAATACCCAACTCAGCTGCCTGCAAAGCCTGGGGCATGTCTTCTTTATCATCAAAATAATCTATCAGCTTTTCAAAATTTTCTTCCTCAATGAATGATTGCGAACGGCCATTCTTTAAATTCTCGTACAGGCGAAGTAATTCCCTGATCTCTTCTTTATCGTTTCTGGAGGGGTTTTGTTTCATGTAGTTGCGGGTGGGTTACTGTAATTTAACCCCTATTTCAGAAATATTACAGAAGCTGTGTAACATTTAGTTATCAACATACGTTAATATAATTATAAAAATATGATAGGCGGCTTGACAGTTCCTTTTATAAATCCTTAAATTTGTAACCAAATGACAGCCAAAACAACATATCGCCAAAACTTTCTGCGAAACAGTCTGATGATTGTGAGCTGTTTTGCTGTGTTTTATTCTGCTTCATCTGCTTCCTTTTATTCAGGTGGTGGTAAGAAGAAGAATACAAAATCTACGCTTACCTCCCTTAATCTGAAAAACAATCCTCTCAGCCTCCAAAACGGTTTTCGTTTTAAAAGCGGTTTTACATTTTCAAGCACTACCAACAACAACAATCTTGTTGTAAGAGGCAGTACAGTTACTTTCCAAAAAGGAAACAACCTTTATGTTCTTCCGGTAAAACAGAAAGTGATTCTCAGTAAGTTTAAGACTCCACAGAAAGAAATAAAATAAATTAAAAACCCCGATTCAACATCGGGGTTTTCTTTTACTATTTCATTTCTTAATTTTTTCTGATATTCTTTACTTCGTTATAAGTCATTTCACGGTAACCTGTTTTAGGTGTATCAAATAAAGCCGCAGGCACGGGATCAAAACTCACTTTATCTGCAATGCAGGTTACTTTCATTTTACCTAACTCCGACTCATATTCAAGCGGAAAGCCCGGCAGGTTTTTAAACTGAGCACCATAATCTTTATTCTGGAATACAAGCTCAGGTGTATAATACACTCTGAACGTGCTGCCATCCTTCAATTTTGCAATGGCCAGCTTACAGTTGTAACCCATTATCTTTTTTGTTTCAGGCAAGTATTCGAACTGGATGCCGGCATACTTGCTGTTACGATCTTCGTAATCATCTTTTGTCATACGGATGAGGATCTTTTGCTCACCATATTCATTCATCACCACTGCATTCCCTTGTCTTGAATCGTGCAGGGTAATTGTTTTACCAAGGATACTCGACAATTCAGTACGGGTATTCACCCCTTTAAAAAATATCTTTTGGGTGGCACCATCAAGCAGATCGGCCGCCTTTGTTTCGTTATTGCCGGTATTTACAACAATGTTATAGGTTACCATTCCTTCGCCATACACCTGTTGCGCATACAAGCCAGTTACCGATGTCATCAACAAAAAGAACAATCCCGTCTTAAGTAGGTACTTCATGTTTTGTATTATTCTGTACACGATAAAGATATAAAAATAGTATGCCAAGTTGCATTCTGCCGAAACAAAAAACCCCGGCACATTGGCCGGGGTTTCAGTAACTTATGTTAAGATTATTTTTTACCACCTGTTTTCTTCTGCATGTCCTGCAACTTTTGGTTGCTGGCCTGCATTTGTTCAAGACGCTCCTGCCATTTTGATTTTGTAACAGGCTTCTTCTTATTTTCCTGCAGCTTGGCATGGAGTTTCTCTTCATTAATGATAAACTTCTGAATAATTAACTGCAGCCCCAGTGTTACCACGTTTGAAACAGTGTAGTACCATGTTAATGCCGATGGCAAGCTGTTAAAGATGAACAACAGCATAATGGGGAAGAAATAGATCATGTACTTCATCACCGGATTATCCTGTGTTGGAGTCATTGACTGGTTGTAAACCGAGATCAGCAAACTGGTAATAGTAGCCGTAATGGTAAACAAACTCACATGATCGCCATAAAAAGGAATACTGAACGGCAGATGAGCAATACTATCGTAAGCCGACAGATCTTTTGCCCATAAAAAGCTTTCGCCACGCAAACCAATATTGGCGTTAAAGAAGCTATACAATGCAAAGAAGATAGGGATCTGTAACAATGCAGGAATACAACCGCCCAATGGATTTACCCCCGCCTGGCGGAAGAGTTTCATCTGCTCCATGCTCATGGCCTGCTGATCGCCGCCATGTTTCTTTTTCAGCTCTTCGATTTCCGGACGCAATACTTTCATTTTGGCACCGCTGAGGTAGCTTGAATAAGTAAGTGGTGAAATGATGAGACGGATAAAGAATGTCAACAACAAGATCACAATACCCATGCTGCCAATGTTCTTATTAAAGAAGTCGAACACAGGCATTACCACATAGCGGTTGATGTATTTTACAAATGCAAAAATGCCATAACCCAGTTGCACGTGGCTTTCCAGTTTGTTACCAATAGCCTGAAGTGTATGAAAATCGTTGGGGCCATAATACAACTGCATGGGAATAGTTCCTTCCGATAAACCTGCCAGGTTAAAACGAAGCGTTGTATTTACATCCATTACTTTTTGCAATGAATCATCTTTTTCTTCAGGAACGGTCCAGTTTGTTTCGGCCGATGCAAAGCTGTTTATTGAAATAACAGTTGCATTAAAGAACTGCTGTTTTACGCCGATCCATTTTGTTTTGTCACCAAACTTTTTGCTGTCGCCTGTACCTGCCGCTTCAAAATCATAATCACCATCTTCCAGGAAACCGATATTACTCTGTCCCTTTTCATACTTCAAGTCACTTTCCTGCTGGCGTGCTGTAATATCCCAATTCAGGTTAAGAATACCACCAGTTAGTAATTTGTCAGCACCTTTTAATTTCACTGTCCAGTCAACGAGGTAGCTGTTGTTTTTAATAGTGTAAATATGTTCTACCGATTGACCTGCTGCGTTTGCCATACTGAAGGTGATGGCTTGTCCATCGGCTGTTTTTATAATAGTTCCGGCATTGAATTGAAGTTCAGCCGTCTTCGCTGATTTATTAACTCCGGCGTTAATAGAATACATCAGCTTATGGTTTTCACCGCCAAGAACAAGCGGAGTTCCATCATAACGTTTGTAGTTCTTTAATTCGATTGATTTAGGAAATCCACCTTTATTGGTGAAGTTCACCTTCATCAACTCATTTTCAACAACAGTTATTTGTTCAGCAGTTGCCAGCTGAAAATCTTCTGCAGTTACCGGCGTCTGTGTTTTGGCTGTATCCGGATTAAGAGTGGCTTGTTTTTTGGCTAATTCTTCAGCAGCTTTTTGCTTTGCAGCTACTACACGGGCAGTTGAGTCGGCTATATGCTTTTTCTGCGCTTCTAATTCGTGACTCTGCTTTTGTGTAAAGAAAATATACCCAAAGAGCAACACCATCATGGCAGCAAAACCAATTATCGTATTCCGGTCAAAATTCATCGTACTTTATTTTGGAGCGGCAAAGGTAGGCATTTGCATGGAAGATAGAAGTCAAGAATCAAGGCTCAAGATTTCAGGTGTAAGATTTAAAAACCAAGGCCCCAAAACCAATATTCAAATGGTTGCAACTCATCGTATGCGTCTTGGGCTTTGTACCTAGCAGCTTGAATTTTCTTTCCCTGCTTTACCATTTCTTTTACAATAACTAATTTTATCACTCGTTTTATCTGCAACTTTAACCACGTTCGCTGTTCCCGCTTTAACCAAGCTTAACATTTAAATCATTTTTATGAGTCAACAGACTACTCCTATGTACGCTGGGGAAACGTATGTGCCTACCCAAGCCGATGAATTGCTTTGGTGGCTGGCAACAGCAGAAAACCACGACGGTAAGCAGGAGATGATTAACGCGATCTACAACCTGCTGTCCGAAGCCGACGTAGTCGTGCACTACAATGGC
>NZ_CAMLGT010000108.1 GCF_946479605.1 uncultured Lacibacter sp. | reverse complement strand
ACGAGTTTGGTGGTAAGTTATTAGCAGACATGGGTGCTAAGTCTGCCCCCTTTCTTACTTATAAGTTTCCCGGTTACACCTGCATCAGTGTAAACAATGCGTTTGCACATGGCATTCCTTCGGAACATGTTGTTTTGCAGGAAGGCGACCTGATCAATATTGATGTATCTGCCGAATTGAATAGCTACTGGTCTGATAATGGAGGGTCATTTGTATTAGGGGAAGATATTCATCAGCATCAGCCACTGGTCGATCTGTCGAGAAAGATCTTATACAATGCGATTCATGAAATAAAAGGCGGTGTACGTATTTCGGAGATCGGCAAACTCATCGAAACACAGGCTAAGAAAGCAAATTGCAAAGTCATTCAAAACCTTACCGGGCATGGTGTTGGCAAAAGCCTGCATGAAGATCCGCATGAAATACCTAATTACTACGATCGTTTCAATACAAAACGTTTTCGCAAAAATTCGGTTGTTGCTATTGAAACATTCATTGCCACACGCTCAACACTTGCAGTGGAATTAGCCGATGGCTGGACCTTTGTTGGTAATAAAGGAGGTTATGTGGCACAACATGAACACACCATTCTTATTACCGATGACAAACCTGTGATTCTTACTGCAGAAAATGCAATATAACCAGCTTGTATTCTTTTTATATTGCAATACATGCCCAGGCTGTTAACCAATATTGTTCTGCTGATCACCGTTGTTTGCTGCTCGCTCTTTTATTTTCTTCACGGAAGAAAGAGCACTGTCTTTTATGGCGATGCATTGGGCTATTACCTGTACTTACCTGCAACATTCATTTACGGCAATCATGGGCAGTATAACCAATTGCCACCTGATAAAGAAATAGGACAAGGCATTTTCAATTACACGGCCGATATGAACACCTTGCTACCCAAAAGCCCAAAAGGTTTTACGGTTAATCAATACACGTATGGTGCAGCAGCGTTTGAGTTTCCTTTTTTCATTACAGCACATTTGTTCGAAAAAATTACCGGTAGAAAAGCAAACGGGTTTTCATCAACCTACGAAAACGCAATAAGGCTTGCCGGCATCTTCTATTTATTAGTTGGGTTATTCTTTCTTTTCAAAAGTCTGCAGGAATTTGTAAACAGGAATACAGCCATCATTACCTGCTGCTTTCTACTTATTGGAACCAATCTGTTTTGGTTTTCGTTTTACCAGTCGGGCATGGCCCATGTGGTTTTGTTTTTTCTTTATGCAGCATTACTGTATTTCACAATACAAGTACATAAGCAGCAGAAGCTGGTATCTTTTATTGCTATTGGCTTAGCTGTTGGTTTTATTACCGTCATCAGGCCATCGGATATTCTGTGCCTGCTTTTACCCGTTTGCTACTCGGTTTACAACCGTTCAACATTGCAACAAAAAATTCAGTTGCTCCAACGCAACAAAGCGAACATTCTTATTGCAGCTGTCTATTTTGTGTTGCCCTTCGTACCACAACTCATTTACTGGAAACAATATGCCGGTTCTTTTTTCTACGACAGTTATGTCGGTCAGTCCTTTGACTTTTTACACCCAAAAATCATTGCAGGTGTTTTTGGTTTTAAGAACGGATGGCTGGCTTATACACCACTGATGATCCTTGCACTATGCGGACTGTTCCTTTACAAAAAATTTAAAACCATTTCGCTTTCTATCTTCCTCATACTACCGGTTTACATGTATGTTATTTACTCATGGTGGAGTTATAACTATATCAATGGTTTTGGTTCACGACCAATGATCCATTTGTACCCACTGCTGGCTATACCGTTTGCTGTTCTTCTTAATGCTGCTGTATCAAAAGGCAAAGCAGCAACAGCTGGTTTGCTTACAGCAGTTGTATTCTGCACATTTATAAACATCAAACAAAGTGTGCAGCAAGCCAAAGGAGAAATGTGGAGTGAAGATTCAAATGCAGCATTTAACCTGCAAACACTTTTTAAACGGCAATTGGATTACAATGACCTGGTGGCAGCAGATAACGGCCAACATCAGCCCTCATCAACTGTGCTTACAACTACTAAAGCACAGCAGTTGAATTTTTCCGATTCTGTTGCTAAAACAGATCATATTACTATTACTGCAGAACAGGAGTACTCCCCTGCTGCTGTTAAACTGTTTGCAACAACTGCTGACGAAAAAGCCAAATGGATAAAAGCAAGTGGCTATTTTAATTCGCCGGAACAGATCTATGACTGGTACAGGTATCACTTACTGGTGGTAACAGTTACACGCAATGGAGAATTGCTGTTATGGCAATCGATTAAGATCAATAACAAGATTGGAATTGCAGACAGCTCTTGCAAGGAGCATGACCGGATCAACCTGCGGCATGCAGATGTAAATCAATGGGGCCATGTATATTTTTATGTTCCATTACAGGTTCAACTGCAAAAAGGCGATGAGGTAACAGCATTGGTGTGGAATATGGCACGTAAATCGCTACTGGTTAAGCAACTGAAACTTGAATTACTCCGTTAATTAGTAAAGAGCCGTTCACTTACAAAGTAATCAGCCCCAACAATGCTGTACTTTTAATACAAGTTCAAACTACATGAAAAAAAGTACGATCCAGCTGTTGCGTTTTCATTTCTCCTTTTTCCTGATGCCTGTTTATTGGTTTGCCTTAACACAACTGGTAAACATCAATTGGCTAAATGCTGCACTCATCTTTTTTATCCTGCATGTACTCGTGTATCCATCAAGCAATGGTTACAACAGTTATATGGATCGTGATACATCGCCTATCGGTGGTTTAAAAAATCCACTACAGCCAGTGAAGCAGTTATTTTATGTATCCATTATAATGGATGTGCTGGCTCTTATACTCAGCTGTTTTATCAGCGTATGGTTTGCACTCGGCATTCTGCTATATATTACCGGTTCCCGCTTATACAGTTACCGTGGCATACGTTTAAAGCAATACCCCATTATTGGTTATGTTACAGTTGCCACATTACAGGGCGGTTTGGTTTTCTGGATGGTCTACCATGGAGCTTCATTATTACTGCGAACAAATTTTCCGGCTGCAGGTGTCATTTCAGCAACTTTACTCATTGGTGGATTTTATCCGCTTACACAGATCTACCAGCATAAACAAGATGCAGCAGATGGTGTAATAACTATCAGTTCAGTTTTGGGATACAGGAAAACATTCATTTTTTGTGGTGTTGTTTACAGCCTGGCAATGATGGTTGTTGGCTATACCTTCATTTCATCATTTATGGCAGCTAAATTTTTCATATTGCTCATCTTTTTTCTGCCTGTTCTCGTTTATTTCTTTTGGTGGGCCAGGAAAGTATGGCGCAACGAAAGTTTTGCAGATTTTAAACATACCATGCAAATGAACGTTATTGCAAGTGTATGCAGCAACGCTGCTTTCATTTGTATTTTAATATTGAAACAATTTGAGTAAAATTATTTCCATAGGCACTGCAGTTCCTGCATTTAAACACCAGCAGAATAACATTCTGCAGTTTATGCAGCAGGTATATGCATTGGATGCAGTTGAAAACAGGAAACTTAAATTTCTTTACAGTCAAAGCGGCATCAATACCCGCTATTCAGTAATTCCTGATTACAGTCATCAATTGACCGAATGGAAATTTTATCCGCACAGTGAAAACCTGGAACCTTTTCCGTTGCTTGAGCAACGGATGAACTGGTATAATCGGCATGCGGCCGTTCTTTCCGTTGACGCTATCCGTAATTGTTTACAGGGAAAAATGAATAGTAAAAACATCACACATCTTATAACTGTCAGTTGTACGGGCATGAGTGCTCCGGGTCTTGATCTGCAGGTGATGGAATTGATGGAGTTGCCAAAAAATATTTTCCGCACTTCCATCAACTTTATGGGTTGCTATGCAGCTATTCATGCATTGAAAATTGCCGATGCTATTTGCAAAACCGATCGCTCTGCGCAGGTGATGATCGTATGCACTGAATTATGCACACTGCATTTTCAAAAAGATCCAAGCCCCGATAACATTGCCTCCACTTTATTGTTTGCTGATGGAAGTGCTGCAGCATTGGTAACACACGATGATGCTTCAACAGCAGGTTTACAACTGAACAGTTTTTACAGTGAAATTGTTCCCGGAGGAAAAAGAGATATGGCCTGGGAGCTTTCATCAACAGGATTTTTAATGACCTTAAGCGGTTATGTGCCTGAACTTATTCGTGAAGATTTTGAACCATTGGTAACAAGAGCTTTAGCCAATAACGACTTACAAAAAGAAAACATTAACCATTGGTGCATACATCCCGGAGGAAAACGCATTCTTGATGCTGTAGAAAAAAGTCTTTCACTTGAAGACAATGCGTTGCAGCATGGTTACAATATATTGCATGATTACGGCAACATGTCATCACCCACCATTCTGTTTGTGCTGAAGGAAATTATGCAGACCATCAAAACCGGAAATTCTGTTTTTGGTGCTGCCTTTGGCCCCGGTTTAACAATGGAAACTTTTACAGCCGTTGCCCATGCCTGATTTTAATAAACGCTCATATCAAAAAGAATTACTGGATGCAGAAAATGTTCCCTTCAGCGATATTAAGCTGAATATGCAGGAGCTTGATACGATCAACTCCCTACTTGGTGGCCACACAATCAACAAAAAAGCTATTCAGCAATTACTGCAACAGCAATTGAATTCCCGTGCAACGATTCACATTTGCGAAATAGGTTGTGGCGATGGAAATAACCTGCGCAACATCAGGCAATGGTTCAGTAGCAAACAGATCAACGTACAGCTGACGGGTATTGATGTAAATGCCTATTGCGTTGCCTATGCACAAACAAAGGATGAAAACAAAGGCATTGATTTTATTTGCAGTGATTACGCCTCTGTAACATTTGAAACAAAGCCCGATATTATTTTTTCATCACTCTTCTGCCACCATTTTACTGACGAAGAGTTGACGCAGCAATTCATTTGGATGAAAGCAAACAGCACAATTGGTTTTTTTGTAAATGATCTGCATCGTCAAACCATTGCATACCATTCTATCAAACTGCTTTCATCTTTATTTTCGAAATCATATCTTGTAAAGAATGATGCACCGTTAAGTGTGCTGAGAGGCTTTAAAAGAAATGAATTGAAAAAACTGATGCAGCAAGCTCAGCTTTCCCATTATCAGTTACACTGGAAATGGGCTTTCCGCTGGCTGCTGATTGTAATGCATGAACAACCAAACACATGATATTGCCATTATTGGTGGTGGCCTGGCCGGTTTATCACTCGCTATTCAATCTGCAAAAACAGGTTACTCTGTTATATTATTTGAAAAAGAACGATACCCCTTTCACAAAGTGTGTGGTGAATACATCAGTTTTGAAAGCTGGAATTTTCTGCAATCATTAGGTGTACCACTTGCCGGCATGAACCTTCCTGTAATTAAACAACTGCAGGTATCATCACCCAATGGAATATTGTTTCAGCATCCATTGCCATTAGGCGGTTTTGGCATCAGCCGTTACAAGCTTGACCAGCTGCTGGCCACACTTGCAACTGAAGCCGGTGTAACAATATTGCAGGAAACAAAAGTGAACGATCTGCAATTTGAAAACAACCAGTTTCAACTTCAATCAACTAACGGAAATTTTTCAGCAAAAGTTGCTGCAGGTTGTTTTGGTAAACGAAGTAACCTTGATGTAAAATGGAAACGCAATTTCATCAAACAAAAAACAAATAAACTCAATAACTACATTGCTGTTAAATATCATATACGCCATCATCACCCGGCCGATACAATTGCGTTGCACAATTTCGAAAACGGTTATTGCGGCATTTCAAAAATTGAAGACGACCGTTCCTGTCTTTGTTACCTCACCACGGCCAACAACTTAAGCCGGAGCAACAACAGCATTGCCGAAATGGAAAAAAACATTTTGCAACGTAATCCTTACCTGCAACAACTGTTTACGCATGCAGAATTTTTATACACTGCCCCCATCAACATTTCACAAATCAACTTCAATAAGAAACAACAGGTAGAAGATCATGTTTTGATGGTGGGTGATGCAGCCGGGCTTATCACTCCGCTATGCGGCAACGGAATGAGTATGGCTATGCATGCAGGTAAACTGGCCTTTGAACAAATTCATTCGTTTCTCTCACACAATTGTTCACGCAAAGCAATGGAGGAAAATTATACCGCAGTTTGGCAGCAACAATTTGCGGGCAGGTTACGAACCGGTCGTTTGATACAAAGCATGTTTGGAAAACCGTTTGTCACCAATCTTTTTGTTCAATCAGCCAAAACGATGCCTTTCCTGGCCAAACCGTTGATAGGATTAACTCACGGGCATTCGTTTTAGAAAATTATTTTTCAGTAATTTTTGAAAATTCGAAATTACTTGCTAATTTAGGGCCATGAAGATATCAGAAGCGAAACAGCAATTCATCAGTACATGGGGAGCGATGGGTACGCATTGGGGCATTAACAGAACCATGGCACAGGTGCATGCTTTGCTCATGATCAGTCCTGACCCTCTTACACAAGACGATATTATGGCACAGCTCAATATCAGTCGTGGTAATGTAAACATGAATATCCGAGACCTGATCGATTGGGGTTTGGTTGACCGTGTGTTGATACCGGGCGAACGCAAAGAATATTTTACAGCAGAAAAAGATATCTGGAAAGTAGCTACGCAGATCATCAAGGAAAGAAAAAAACGTGAGCTTGATCCAATGATGAAACTGATGGACCAGTTGAGTAAAGTAGAAGGTGATAAGCGTGATAAAGAAGTAAAAACATTTCTTGACACCATCAATGGTATTAAAAAATTTGGAGCACATGCTGATGATATGCTGGATGTGCTGGTGAAGAGTGATGAGAGCTGGTTCCTGAGCACAGCCTTGAAACTCTTTAAATAATATTACGCTACGTTTTTATAAAGCCGATCTGTTTCGGCTTTTTTAAACCACTTATATTTCATTTTTTTCTGAAAATTTAAAATACTTGAAACTTGAAATCATTTAAACAAATTGAACTGTTCATTGGCAGTGCCATGATTCTTGTTTTTTTGCTGGCAGGCATTATTACTGGTAAGATGAATCTTTTATTTACTGCCTACTTCACCGTTGGTGTCATTCATGTTGTTGGTATGCTGGTTCATGCATACAATCATTGGTTTACAGGAAAAGGAAGTCCCAGGCTATATTATCATTGGTTGGTTGTAATTCTTTTATCGCTCATTCTGGTTAATGGAGTCGGTTTACTTATTCTCCTGTATACAGCTCCCCTGCTTGCACTTATTTATACATTCATTTGCTGGAGGGAGCTAAGAGCATTGCAATTAAAAGAGTTTGTACATCTTAAATAATATTTACAACTACACCGATATGATCACTAACAACAAAATTGTATTAGCAGGTGGAACCGGTTTTATTGGCGAGGAGTTGATACGTTATTACGGAAAAAAAAACAGCATTGTTGTGCTGACAAGAAACCTGCCCGATGCAAAAAATAACCGGAACGAATACCACAGCTTATCAAAAGAAGACCTGCAAAATGTACAATACGTTCGTTGGGATGGAAAACATGTTGACGCATGGAAAGAGCAACTTAACAATGCAGATATATTGATAAACCTTGCCGGCAAATCGGTTAACTGCAGGTACACCGAAAAAAATAAACAGGCGATTATCAACAGCAGAATTGACAGTACAGCTGTACTTGGCAATGCAATCAGTGAAATAACGAACCCGCCAAAACTCTGGATCAATTCTTCATCGGCTACTATTTACAGGCATGCAATGGATAAACCGCAGGATGAATACTCAGGTGAAATACTAAACGATTTTTCTGTAAATGTTTGCAAACAATGGGAGCAAACATTCTTTCAACAGAAAACACCGCTTACCCGAAAAATTGCATTACGCATGGCTATTACCATTGGCTCAGGCGGTGTTATGTTGCCTTACTACAATCTGTTGAAATTTGGCCTGGGCGGCAAACAAGGCAGCGGTAAACAAATGTATAGCTGGATTCATATTGAAGACACCTGCCGCATCATCAACTTCCTTGCACAGCATACAGAACTGGAAGGCATTTTTAATTGCTCCGCTCCCAACCCTGTTACGAATGAGCAATTTATGCAAACACTCCGTAAAGTTACCAATACATCGTTTGGTTTACCTGCACCAGGATGGATACTGAAGCTTGGCGCAATTTTTATTGGCACAGAAGCAGAACTGGTTTTGAAAAGCAGATGGGTTGTACCGGCAAAGCTGCTTGAAGCTGGCTATACTTTTCGTTACCCAGAAATAAAACCAGCGTTAGAAAATATTATACAACAAACACCCAAAAAGCAATACAAGCTTTGGTAGCAACTCACTCTTTGATTTATTGCTAACTTTACTTTATGAAAAATAGCTTGTTTCTGCTGGCAGTACTCTATAGTTTTTCAACAGCAACTGCTCAAACCATCAAAGAGAATTTACTGAACAGATATTTTGATACTACAACAAACGAAAAGGAAGCCTTCTTCTATCGCCTGTCGCAGCCTTACAAAAACTATTGGGCATATACAGACTACGACGGGAAAAACCGTATTGTAAGAACTGGTTTCTATACCGACAGTACATTTCAAACAGCTGTTGGTCCGCATTCGTTTTATTGGGAAGGAAAACCTGTTTACAAAGGAAGTTATGTGGGAGGAAGGCCAAGTGGTTACTGGTATTTTTATAATACTAAAGGCGAGGTATATGATTCGCTTCACTATGTTATAACAACAGCAAAAAAAGACAATCTGCCGGGTGCAGAAAATGAGGAAGAAGAAAAGAAAAAAACAAAGCAGCGGCAGGATGAACATTTAAAAAAAGATTCCAGCAAAGCTTTTGTTATTGTGGAAAGAGAAGCTTCGTTCAAAGGTGGAGACAAAGGCTGGTCAAAGTATTTAACCAGGCAGCTTAGTTTTCCAGATCTGGTACTTGCAGTAAATAAGCCACAACGAATGACAGTTGAAGTGCAGTTTATCGTTTGCAGCGATGGGGAAATCTGTTCCGTTGAAGCAATCAACAGTTCAACTCCATTGCTGGATATTATGGCGGTTAATGCAATCCGTAAAGGGCCTAAATGGACTCCTGCATTCCAAAGCGGAAGAAATGTGAAAGCATGGCGCAGACAAAAAATTACATTCACTATTCCTGAAGAATAACATGAGCAAAAAAACACTTGTACTTGGTGCATCAGATCAGCCACATCGTTACAGTTACCTTGCCATACAGCGCTTGCGTGGTAAAGAGCATGAAGTTGTAGGTATTGGTAAGCATACGGGTATGGTTGAAGATGTAAGTATTGAAACCGAAAAACGTCCGATTGAAAACATTGATACAGTTACACTCTACCTTAACCCAACACACCAAAAAGAATACTACGATTATATTCTTTCGCTGAAACCCAAACGCATCATCTTTAATCCCGGTGCTGAGAATGACGAGCTGGTACAACTGGCAAAAGAAAACAATATTCAACCGGTTGAAGCCTGCACATTGGTGATGTTGAGCACAGGCCAGTATTGATCTGATTGCAGATTGCCGCCCCATTGCCAATTGCTTATTGTCCATTGCCTCTTTGGCTGTACTCTCTTCGGTTATCCCCAGCTGTTAATAAACACATAACGCCACAATATTGCAGCAGCTGAAAAGAGTTTCGTAAATTAGGGAAACCCCTTTTAAATGACACCAGCACCTATTGGTGCCGTGTGGTCAAAATCAAATAAACAATAAGCACATGAAATGGAGAAAATTCAATGGCGAGCACATCCGCATTCCTATTACGGAAGAGGTACGTGCCGCCATCATAAGAGAAACCGATAAAGGTTTCCGGCTGAAAGTATGCATCGGCACCGACAGCCAGGTAAAAGGAATTGAGACGGAGTTTGCCACTGTGATCGTTTTCCTGCGTGAAGGGCATGGCGGGTTCATGTTCATTCACAATGAAAAAACAAAACAGAAGTATTCTATTAAAGAACGCATGCTTGTGGAAGTTGCAAAGAGTATTGAAATTGCTTACGAACTCTGCAACCTCTTTACGGAGTATGATGTTGACATGGAAGTACATGCCGACATTAACACCAATCCCCACTTCAAAAGCAATGAAGCATTGCGTGAAGCAATGGGTTACATCCTGGGTATGGGCTTTGCCTTTAAAGCCAAACCAGAAGCCTTTGCCAGCAGCAGCTGTGCTAACAAAATTGTAAACTGACCTTGCTGTTTACGGTTCTGCCCCGCAACCGTGCGAACCACGGTTCATAACTTCGTCGCCTCTTAAATTAACGGATAGATAATAGTACTGCAGCAGCTACAGCAGCAGTTTCGGTACGCAGTCTTGTTTCTCCAAGCATCACCGGCTGATAGCCATTTACTATTGCTGTTTCAATTTCACCTGTTGTAAAATCGCCTTCCGGACCAATGAGGATAATAGAATTTGAAAATTGATCAGTTTGAAAATTTGAAAACGGCGTTCTTTCAGTTTCATCACAATGAGCGATGAGTTTTAATGATTCGTCAGAAGTGGACGTCAGACGAAGAGCTTCCTCAAATTTCACCGGCTCATGCAACACAGGCAACCATGTTTGCTGGCTTTGCAGCATTGCACTAACCAATATACCTTTCATACGATCGTAACGAAAATGCTGGCGTTCGGTACGTTCGCACAACAAAGGAATGATTTCTGTTACTCCTATCTCCGTTGCTTTTTCAAGAAACCATTCAAACCGGCTTGCATTCTTTACCAATGAAACAGCAATAGTTGTTTTGCGTGCAGGTTGTACTGTATAACTTGTGGCTTGCACTTTTACCACGCAATGTTTTTTATGTGCATCTGTTATTACAGTAGTGAGAAGATTTCCTTTACCATCGGTGAGATTAAGTTGCTCCCCTTCCTGCATACGCAACACCTGTACTACATGCTTTGATGTTTCTTCATGTAAAGTAATAAGCGAAGCTTCAGGTGTAAATGAATCAATATAAAAAAAAGGTAACGCCATAATAAAAAAGTCCCGCTGTTAGAGCGGGACAAATCTATAATCGTAAATCGGCAATCAGAAATCTAAAACGGCGTTTCCTCATCAAAATTCATATCGTTCATTTTGCTTCCTTTCTGCACAAATACTTTCGGGCCATCATCATCCTGTACCGGTTTCCAACTGCCGCCACCGGGTAGGCCGGGAGCACCACCCATGTCAGCAGAATCATCTTCCACAAATTTCTGAATATGTAATAATGCACGCAGCTTAATTGTTTCAAGCGAACCGTTCCTGTGTTTGGCTATACGTACGTGTGTTTCACCACGGTTGCTTTCACCAAATTCGTTTGATGTAATATCGTAATACTCTGGACGATAAAGGAACATTACCATGTCGGCATCCTGTTCAATGGCACCCGATTCACGAAGGTCACTCAACTGCGGCATCTTGTTACCATCTTTCCGTTTCTCCACCTCACGACTCAACTGTGAAAGCGCAATGATGGGAATGTTCAATTCCTTTGCCAGCTGTTTTAAACCACGGGAAATAGTACTGATCTCCTGTTCACGGTTACTGTTTTTGTTACCGGCACTTCCACTCATCAACTGCAGATAGTCGATAATGATCAACCCTACACCATGCTTATTTACCAGCCTGCGGGCCTTTGCACGTAATTCAAAAATGTTCAGCGCTGCACTATCATCAATAAAGATGGGGGCTTTGGCTAAACGTTCAATTCCTTTTTTGTACAGCTGTTGCACTTCATGATCTTCCAGTTTACCACGTGAGATCTTTTCCAGCATGATCTCACTTTCAGCTGAAAGAATACGTTGTACCAGCTGCGCCGCACCCATTTCAAGTGAGAAAAATGCAACAGGCGTTGGCTTAGAAGTATTAAGTGCAGCATAACGCAACAGGTTTAAGGCAAATGCTGTTTTACCCACAGCAGGACGTGCAGCCAAGATCACAAGATCGGATGGTTGCCAGCCGTAGATCACTTTATCCATTGTAGGAAAGCCGGTTGGCACACCGGTTACATCTTCCTGCTTGCTCCGCATGTCTTCAATACGCTGAATGGTTTTGATCAACACATTATCAAACGAATCAAAGTTTTTACGG
>NZ_CAMLGT010000107.1 GCF_946479605.1 uncultured Lacibacter sp. | reverse complement strand
GCGGTTTTGTTTAACACCGGTGTTTCTTGTGCGGGCCATAAAATCTTTTAAAGAAACATTCATCAGTGTATCGTTTCGCATAAAGCGCATTTGCCCTGCCGGATCAAACGCTTTGGAAAACATCACACTATCGCCATTGGTGCCGCCAATAAGGTAATAATTACAAACTGTTTCAATGTCTTTCATGGTTTGCGCATCGGCCTGTGCACGCACAAGCGAATGCATAAAGAAAATGCCGATGATGAGAAGGATTGGTTTCATGTGTTTTTATTTCATGAAAAATAGAAACATCCTTTGCAATCTATTCGTTAAAAATCAACAAAAGGTAAAAGACTTAACGTAAAAGGCAAAAACAAGACAATACTAACAGCGTAACTATAAACTAACTTAATAGTGCAGCCGCTACTTTTTTCATTTCTTCCTGCGTACCAATACTCAGTCGCAGCCATTTTGTTCCTTCTTCAAATGTTCGGGCACCAACAATGTTTTTAGCTTCCAGTATGGCTTTAAAATCTTTACCAAAACCGACCGTATTGAAATACACAAAACTCGTGTGCGATTGTATGTATGGGATATTCAGTTTATCAAGTGTGTTGTAGAAAATTGCTTTTGCTGCAGTGTTTTCTTTTTTGCAATAGTCAATAAAGGCTTTGTCTTTAATAGCGGCAAGGGCGCCTGCTAACGAAACGGCACTTGCACCTGCATTGGCCCACGGTTGCAACTCGTTTAACTGTTTAACCGTTGCAGGATGCGCCAAAACATAACCCACTCTTGCACCTGCCATGCCGTAGATCTTCGAAAATGTTTTTGCAATAACAAGGTTCGGATAATCATTCACCAAATGCGCCATCGAAGGTTCGTTGCTGAATTCGGTATAGGCTTCATCAAGAAGTACAATTGCTTTTGGTGCAACTTCTTTAATAAACGCTTCCAGTTCGGCAGCGGGAATAATTGTACCTGTTGGATTACCTGGGTTACAGATATAAACCATTCTTGTTTGTGCATTCATCGCCTCTTTCATGCGTTGCAGATCAGTTTCTTTTTTTTCTGTAAGCGGAACTAATTTGATTTCTAATCCGGTTTTACGTGCAGCGGGCATCCACAAACGGAATGTAGGATCGGGAGCAACGGCGTTTCCTTTTTGCAACGCAGCCCAAACAGCAGTTAAGCCCAACAGTTCCGACGAGCCTGCACCAATCACAATATGTTCTTTGGTATGCCCGGTAAGAGCGCCAATCTCTTCTCTCAGTTTTGTAGTAACATCCCAGGGATAGCGGTTGCTTCCGTTTACAGCATCTATCATTGCTTTGCGTGAAGCAGGGCAAGGTCCATGCGGGTTTTCGTTTGAACTTAATTTTATAGGCTTTACAACATCAGGTAACTGAACAAATTGTTCGGCTTCTGTGGCAAACAGATCACGGCTTAATGTAAAAGCGGCAAGCGTAAGAGCAGTTTGTTTGATGAGATCACGACGTTGCATACAGTTGATTTTAGTGTTGCTGTAATTTACAAAAAATCACCCGCATGCTTCTGTGAATCTGTCAACGTTTGCCTAACTCGATCACCTCGCAATCTTTCATGTTGCTGCCATCAATCACAAAACGGATGATGGTACGTACTTTATGCCAGCCCTGTTTGCCAGCTGCACCGGGGTTCATGTGCAGGCATTGCAGTTTGTCGTCGTACATCACTTTTAAAATATGCGAATGACCGGCAATGAAGAGTTGCGGTTGGTGCAGTTGCAGTTCCTTTCTTGTTTCAGGATTGTATTTAGGTGGTGCTCCTCCAATATGCCGCATCATTACTTTCACTTCTTCACAATTAAATACCAATTGCTCCGGGTAAACCGAACGTACATCCTGCCCGTCGATGTTACCATAAACACCTCTTACAGTCAGGCCGCTTTGACTGGCCAGACGCTTAGCTAATTCCACATCGCCAAAATCGCCGCCATGCCATATTTCATGGCAGTGTTTGAAATGTTCAAATATGGCATCATCCAGATAGCCATGTGTGTCGGATAGTAAACCTATTCTTGTCATCGTTAATCGATCAGGTTATCTTTTTGTAATTGTTCCAGTATCATAACAGCGCCGGGTGCCTGTTGCCGTTCCTCCAAATATTCAGCTAAACTGAAATAGCGAAGCTCCCCAATTTCAGCAGATGCAACAGGTGTTTCATGCGTGGTGAGGAAAAAGCAATCCTGTTCCATGATGATGCCATTACTTTCGCCGTAAGCAGGCGCTGTAATATGTGTGTAATAACGGAGCTGGTTTGCATTGATCGATAATTGCAACTCCTCTTTCGCTTCACGGCACAATGCTTCTGTAGCTGATTCGCTGTTATCTACTTTCCCGCCCGGCAGATAAAAACATTGTTTGTTGTTGCTGAAAGTCATCAGCAGTTTACGGTTTTTTATAAGTAAGATACCTGCACAGGGTAATTGCATTCGCTGTTAATTTTCGAAGCCGTAAATTAGTATTTCCTAACTTTGGTCACACGATAAGCTATGCCTTTCTTCAGAAATTTTACATATTGGATCGATAAACGTAAATGGAAATACAGTTTCCTCATTACGTCGCTTGAATTAACGGTCGGAAAGTAAGCAAACCGAACGTCCGAAAAACTGAAAAGCAGCTTGCTGACAGTTGAGCTTCGCCATTCTTTCGGTCTTTCTGACTAATCACTTCCCGACTAAATCATAATCATACATCCTAAATCAGAGATATTTTATGCCTCACTATTATACATTGGGAAAGATTCCGCATAAACGTCATACACAGTTCCGCAAGCCCGACGGTGGTTTGTACAGCGAACAGTTATTTTCAACCGAAGGTTTCAGCGATGATTATTCACTGCTGTATCATTGTCATCCGCCAACACAGATCATTAAAACCGAACCGCAGGTAGATGTGAGCCCGCAGATAGCCGAAGAAAAAATGTTGCAGCACCGTTGCTTTGAAGGCTTTCATATTAAACCCGGCGGTGAGTTTTTGCAAAGTCGTATTCCGGTGTTGGTGAACAACGATTGCCATATTGTGCTGGCAGCGCCAACAAGCGGAACAAAAGATTATTTCTATAAGAATACCGATGGGGATGAAATGATTTTTGTACACGAAGGAAGCGGTACCGTAAAGACACAGTATGGTGATTTGCCTTTTGGTTATGGCGATTATATTGTGTTACCAAGAGGAACCATTTATCAAATTGAATTTAATGATGACAAGAACCGTTTATTTATTGTTGAATCGTTTACGCCGTTGCGTTATCCCAAACGTTATATGAGTAAGTACGGACAGTTAATGGAACATGCACCGTATTGCGAAAGGGATATCCGCAAACCACAGGATCTGAAAACATACGATGAACATGGCGACTTTCTGATCAAAGCGAAAAAGAAAGGCATGCTGTATGGTTTACACTATGGTACGCATCCGTTTGATGTGATTGGCTGGGATGGTTGCTGCTATCCGTATATTTTTTCTATTCATGATTTTGAACCTATCACTGGTCGTGTGCATCAGCCGCCACCGGTACATCAAACCTTCGAAACAAATGCATTTGTGGTGTGTTCGTTTGTACCACGTTTGTACGATTATCATCCCAACGCTATCCCTGCGCCATACAATCACAGCAATATTGACAGTGATGAAGTGATCTATTATGTAGATGGTGATTTTATGAGTCGCAAAAATGTAACAAGAGGAATGATCACGTTGCATCCTGCAGGTATACCGCATGGTCCGCATCCCGGTGCTGTTGAAAAAAGTATTGGCGCAAAGGAAACCAAAGAACTGGCGGTGATGGTAGATACCTTCCGTCCGTTGATGTTAACCAAACAGGCATTGGAAATTGAGAATGGAAATTATACGATGAGCTGGGCGGAGTAAATATTGGAATTGACCTTGAAAAGGGATTTTGTTTACTATACAAACGAAAGTCCTTTTTCAATAGATCGTATAGCAAGTCCTGTGCGGCTTTGTACAGTAAAACGTTCAAATAAATTTGTGCGTAAATATTCAACCTGACGATCGGAGATGTTCATGCAGCAGGCAATTTCTTTATAGGTTTTTTCAGAACAGATAAGCTGCAAAAACATTATTTCCTTTTCATTCAAAAAATAGTCAGGGTAATAATGTCCTTTTTCAGCAAGTTGCCTCATCATTTTTGCTGAAGAGCCATCTGTAAAAAAATACCCGCCCCTGCTTACTTCCTGTACTGCTTTTTTAATGGTGTGGAGATCATCACCTTTGTGTACAAAAGCCTGCGCCCCAGCAAGCAACAAACGAAGCAGCGATTCCTCGCTTTTAAACATAGAGTAAGCAACTATTTTTACTGCCGGGTAGTTTTGTTTCAGCAGGTGAATTGTAGTATATCCGTTCATCACCGGCATATTGATGTCTATAATGGCAATGTCGGGTAAGTGCGAGTGGCTGAGCTGCTCCAATAGTTCTTCTCCATTGCCTGCTTGCAAAATCACTTTGCAATCATCCCAGGTATTCATTAATGCGCCCAAGGCTTCCCGCACCATGGCATGATCATCAGCTATCGCAATTTTTATAATTGAATTGTGTTTTTGCATTGGAGGCTTAATGACAGTTAAAAAAGCAGGTTAAACACACTAATAATTGCGGGGGTGTAAATGTCTCATAGTTATAATGTGAACTTTAAACTTGAAAGTAAATAAGAGAGTGCAAATACACAAGGATTTTTGTGGTTTAATTTCAACTTGATTGTGAAAAATCACATGGTTATTTCCAATTGCTTGGGCATATTTGAATCAGAAAAGTTCTTTGAGGTATAAGTGTGTTGTAAACAGAAATAACTGTGCAAAAGCAATTGTAAAAAGACGAATCAAAACAGTGGATAATCGCAACAGGTATGTTGCAAGTACACTTGGTTTCGGGCATACACGGGCAGTACATTCGGTTTGTTATTGCAGCCAGCCGGCGGCAACGCAATAAACCGGGTAAGCCGAAAACCGGAATTGAAGAGTAGGCGCAAAATTATTTTTATGAAGCAGATTTCTTTTTTGTTGCTTTTCCTGTTTGGGTGTTTTAATATAAGTCTATTTGCACAAGTAACCATTGAGGCTTTTCCTATGGATCCACAAACCGGACAGTATAATTATTTTGGAGTTCGGGCTTCAATTGCAGAGGTGCAAAGTAATGATGTTATTGTAACAGGTTATATTTATAATGATGGGAATGGGCCTGATACAAACCATCCCTTTTCTGTAACTATTTCGGCTGGTAACCTTACAGCAGAAACTGCTGCTACATTTTATCAGACTGATCCGGCTGCCAGTGCAGCAGTTATGCTCGGATCAATTACAGCTTATTATGCAGGGGTGGCAATAACCTTTGATGCTGCGAATAACCGGTTAAAATTCAATAGTACAACGGATGTGTTTACTGTTATTAATCAACTCAATACCGACTACGAAACCTACAATGATAATTATGAAGCCCAGTATCCTAACCTTACAGCCGAGCAATTAGATGATATGGATGAGCAAAACGGGTTTGATGAGTTTAAACCGTATAAGGATTTTGAAAAGTTGTTTACGGGGTATAATTCAAAGCGTGCTGAACTGGAAACGTTGGAAATTAACTGGTTAAATAATAATTTTTCAGGAACTGACCCCGATGATCATGATTTTACGTTTGATGATGGCGAGAATTCAATTTTTAATAATGGCGGTTCGTTTCAGGTTGGTCAGGTTGTGTATGAGTTAACGAGTGAAGGGATGTATGTTGGTGGAATTTTAATTGATGACACCAATGGTATAGCTGCACTTGATTATAAAAATGTTGGAGAAAACTCTCTTGCGATGATAAATCCCGATCAGGGAAAGAAGTTTATGAAAGGGATAAAAACTATGAATTTTGAAAGATTGTTTTGGAATACAAGTTATTATCCAACAAAACAATTGGCGCCTAATCTTTGTAAAACTAATAAGAACAAAGTGTCACCACCTTTTATACCGTCAGGTTCAAGTAGTAGGTTTATACTTAAAGTTGCCATTAACTCTATCGGCGTGAGAAATGCTGTAAAAGCAAAAGTAATTCATTACAAAACAGGCAGTAATGGTAAATCAAAGCGTGCTAGAGCAAATTTGGCTGTAGCAGTTTCAGGTACTACTTACTATTCAAATTGTGCAGTCAGAGATTATCCGTCGAAGTCAAAACCTAACAATGGAGGTTTTTTAAGAAAAAAGCAATTGAAAGTAGTGGATGATGAGTGGGGAGGTTCAATTTGGAGAACAAAAACAGGAGAGCTGATTGGTAGTTTTGCTACAAGTGATGGATATACCGGTTCATTACCGTTAACCTGGTAACAAGTGAAACAAAGGTCAATGATAAACCTTTTAATAAGCTATCAAAAGAGTGTAATAACTCTTTTGATAGTTACAATTGCAAACTGTAGTGCGGCGCAACTTAATTCTTACAAGAATGAATTAAGTCCAGAATTTCATAAAAGAGATACGATCAAAGAAAAGTTGGACCGAAGCGATTTTAGTATTGATCTATCTGTTTCTTCTGTGCCTCCTGCAAAAATTACACGGAATCAGGGAACCTATCGGTTGCAATCCCGGTTACAATCTGCATATGATTTGGGTTTTAACTATGTCTATAATGTAAATAGAAATATTTCATTAATAACAGGTATTCGTGCAACAGTTGGCACCTGGGGGTTTTATTTGAATATTCCGGATGAAGATGTTAGTGCTTATAATGTAAGCGGGAGTTTAATTGTTTGGCATAAAAATGTTTGGAGTCAGTTAAAAATACCTCTGCTAATTGAAAAGAAATTAGACAGCCGAAAATTTGGTTTGATGTCTGCTAAGGCTGGTATTAATTTAAGACACAGTGTTTTTAATCCAGATTTGGTTGTTGCTGGAGGCGGAATAATTACTTCCAACAACCAAGTAATTGAAATTTTTGATTCCGATTTTTCTCTCAATAATCAGAACAAACCATGGGTTACTTTTTTATTGGGCATTCATAAATGGGTCTATTTGAAAAATTATAACACACTGGCTTTGGGCCTGATTGCAGATGTGAGCACTACTAAATTTCTAAAAGGGAATTACCAAATAACTGTGCCAAATATGCCGGTAACTACTGGTGCCTATTCAATGAAAGGATCAAGTTTAGCGTTCTCCGTTGAATATGTTTTTACTGGGTATAACAGGCGGTATATAAGAAAGCTATGAGGGTTGAAATAAAACCAAATAAAGGAATGTTTTGTTGAACATAAATCTTTTTCTGTCGGGAAATGGAAAGTTTTTATCAAAAAGGTGCTTATGCTGTTTTAATGGTACTACTTGCAAACTGTAGTACGGCACAACTCAATTCTTTTCAGATAGAATCAGGCATTGATGATCATCGAATAGTTACAACGAAAGAAAAGTTAGATCGTAGCGATTTCAGTATTGACTTAACTCTTTCTGTTTTGCCCCCTGCAAAAATAACCCGTGATCAAGGAAATTACAGGTTACAATCCAAGTTACAATCAGCATACGAGTTGGGATTTAACTACATTTTTAATGCAAACAAAACTCTTTCATTTAAAACAGGTGTTACAGCAGTTTTGGGAAGGTGGAGTTTTTATTCAAAAATTCCGGATGATGATTTGCCGGGGTATTCAAGAGCTACGGGTGCACCGCTAATCTGGTCAAAAGATGTGTGGGGTGCTGTGAAGCTACCTCTGATTTTTGAACAAAAATTCAAGACAAACAGGTTGGGATCAATGGCAGTGAATGCAGGATTAAGTGTAAGATATAGTGGCTTCAACTCCGATTTGGGAATAGGGGGAGCTGTATTGGATTCAAACTTTCAAACGATTTATATATTTGATTCTGATTTTTCAATGAACAATAAAAATAAACTATGGACTACTTTTTTAATCGGTATTAGTAAGTTGGTTCACCTGAAAAATTATAATGTATTGTCTTTAGGCTTACAGGCAGATATAAGCGGTACGAATTTTTTAACAGGAAAGTATCAAATTACCATACCCGGGCAGCCGGTTACTTCTGGTACTTACAGCATCAACGGTTCTTCTGTGGGCATTTCTGTGGCTTATACATTTACGGGAACTAATAAGCGATTGGTCCGCAAATATGTAAAATAAGAACTTAATCTGAAAGAAAATTTTATGAAACTAGTTTTGAGTTATAGCTGCTTCTTATTCATTACAAGTTTAAGTAACTGTGTAAATGCGCAGGAGAAGAAGATAGATCGTAATCATGTCCTTTCAGATTATGTTTTTAAAGGCAATCATATCAATCTCAGTTTTGCAGCGCTTTCGTATCCGAAGGCACGTATGGTAAATGTAACCGGTACACATCCTGTACGGTCAGCAAATGCACCAGGGGCAATGGCAGGTATCAGCTATGCTGTTAATTTTAATCAGCGGCAAAGTTTAGTATTTGGGCCAGAGGCAACTATTGCCGGAAGGAATTTTATTACATCCATTAATAAAAATGAGTTTTCTCCACCACTAACAGAGGATTTTAATCTTACTAAATGGAGATCGTTAATGCTGGTAGCGGTTTTCCGGTTTCCGGTGCAGTATCAGCATCGGTGGATGTATGGAAAAACAAAATACCTTTTTGCTGAGGCCGGTGCCAGCCTCAATTACAGCATCGGTGCAGATTTTTACAGTGCAAGTATAACGCTGCAAAACACGTCGAATGATTTTTTTGATGCGGGTGGTGTTGATGTAAATGAAAATAACGAGCAGAAGCCGTGGGTAAGTTTTCCCATTAATGCAGGCCATGCATGGCTGCTTAAAAATAATTGCGTAGTTCAACTCATGGTTTGTTCAACGGTCTCATTCACGAAATTTGTGGATGGTACTTACACGATTGATATACCCGGGAAGCCACTCACTACAGGCAGCTACAGTTCAACAGGGTCTTATATTGGTGTTTCAGGAAGATATGTGTTTACGAACGCAAATTATCGAATCAGGAAAGCATACGAGAAAATGAAATAACAGTGTTCATTTTATTTGATCAGTATTGCATGTTCAAACAATTACTTAGACAAAAAGGTAAGGGACTTCTTTTTCAACGCTTACAATTTTTTCTTTTAGGAAACATGGAACATGAAATTCATTCTTCCCATATTCATCTGGGCATTACCTTTTTTTGTCTTGTCGCAGGTAAGGGATAGCTTGCAAAGAGTGAAAACTTCTAATGTGCAACCTGCAACTGTCTCAAAAACGGATCAATACAAACCGGAAATTTTCACTTCAGGATTTATTGATATTTTGAACAGTGGACAAGTAAATGCCAGCGCAAGATTTGTACGTTTGTTTATTGGTGAGCCGGGTAAGTTTGCAGTTCCGCTTTCATTGTATTCCGGTGTATCGTCTAACAATTTTCAAAACAGGCAGTCGATTAGTATACGTAACAATGAAGAATTGGTCACGAATTTTATTAACCCACTAAGCGGTCTTGCTAATGTTTCAGTTGATGGTGTTTGGTTTTTTACACGTGACCGGCAGAAAATTACAAGAGTAGGTATGCTCTATCATTTTGGGGAGCGTGTACTTACAGGTATCCGTACCGGGCTTGTAGCAAATCCATCCACTGGTAAGCCGCATAATTTTTTTAATACATTTTGGGCTTCTGGTCTTTATGTTCAAACTGGTGCCTGGGAGAGGAGTAATACAAAAAATATCGGGCTTTCATGGCTGGCGTTTCGTTATATCTGGTGCTACACTACGCCGGGGCAGCTAAAAGAGATGATGCCTGATATTGCTACCAACGGTATCTACAACGGGTACTCCATAGCATGGGGAGTGGAGATTTCGAAATTAGTCAACATCAGAGTGGTGTATTACAAGTATTTGAAAAAGCCTGAAATTGATTACAGCCTTCCTATTTACCAGTTTTCATTTAACTATTCAATGAAGTAACCGATCTTCTGCAATCGGGGAGTTGAAATTCTTGTTATACAAATGTTTTATTCCTTTACTGTTATTTCAAACTTCACCGGAATAACAAACACATTCGTAAAGTGCGTTTTGATTTTTTTCTGGTAGCTGACTGCTTCACTTTGCGTTAAAAAGTTTCCAAATCTTATTTTGTAATAGGGCGTTTGAAACAGCAGGAAGGTTTTCTGCTGAGGATATTTTGACAGCAATAATGATTTTGCTTCAAGGGCATCCTTTCTATTAGTTGTATTGAGCACCTGCAATTGGTAGCCATCCACCATTTTTCTTGTAACGGTTTTAGTAGTTGTGGCCGCTGAACCTGAAGAACTTGTTTTAGGTCCTGCACAGGCAGCCAGGAACAGAGGCATAAAAATGATATAGATGATTTTAGTGATCTGCATTGCTTCCGGATATCCTGAATTTGCAAAATCCAAGCCAGAAATCTGAACAAAAAGTTGGAGAAGAAATTTTTTGTTTTATTTTTGTTAACCATTTGGTTAAAATATGGCAAAGCGAGTAAAAGACCATAGTACGGAGGATTTGATTTTAAATGCTGCCCGAAAAGTATTTATTAAAAAGGGGATGTATGGTGCCCGTATGCAGGATATTGCCGATGAAGCCGGCATCAACAAAGCTTTGCTGCATTATTACTTTACCAGCAAGGAAATGCTGTTTGAAAAGGTGTTTGAAGAAGCAGCAGCCCATCTCTTTCCGAAGGTGAATGCCATCTTTGATTCGGAGGATGATGTGTACACCAAGATCGAGCGGTTCTGCGATGAGTATATAACCGTTGTGCTGGAAAACCCTTACCTGCCTTTATTTGTAATGAATGAAGTGAACCAGAACCCGGAGTATTTTCTGAAAAAACTATGGACCAAAAAGAACAAGCCCAACCCCACAAAGTTCATGCAGCAGCTGGATGAAGAGGTGAAAAAAGGCAAGATCAAACCCATCAGTCCATTGCAGTTAATGATGAACCTGATCAGCATGACCATCTTTCCTTTTGTGGCCAAACCGATCCTGCAGGTGAATCTTGGTCTGGATGAATTTCAGTTCCGTCATGCGATGGAACAACGACGGAAAGAGATTCCGGCATTTATTATTGCGGCCATTAAGAAATAATTTTTTTGAATATAATTTAACTACTTGGTTAAAAATGAAAACAAAGCATAAACTATTGTTGTTGTTGCTGGTAACTGTACAGTTTTCCTTTGCACAAACCATCACCTTGCAACAGGTGCAGGAAAAAGCAAAGCAACAGTATCCACTCACCAAACAGCGTGATCTGATCCGTAAATCGAAAGAGCTGAACATCGACAACCTGCGCAAAGGATTTCTGCCACAGCTGTCTCTTAGCGGACAAGCGACTTATCAATCGGAAGTAACAACGGTAAAAATTCCTTTCCCGGGTGTTACGATTGAACCGTTAAGTAAAGATCAGTACAAGTTAGTGGCCGATGTAAACCAGATGATCTACGATGGTGGTTTACTGAAGCAGCAAACTGCCGTTCAACAGATGAATGCCGAAGTGGAAGAGCAAAAGATTGAAGTGGAACTGTACAAACTTGCAGAACGCATCAACCAGGTTTACCTCAGCATTTTGTTTATTGATGAACAGTTGAAGCAAACAGAACTTGTTCGTAAAGACCTTGAAACAGGATTGAAGAAAATTGAAGCGCAGGTTAATGGAGGTGTAGCGTTCAAATCAAATCTTAATTTACTTAAGGCCGAACTGTTGAAGATCGATCAACGCATGATTGAATTGAAAAGTACACGCACAGGTTTGCTGGATGTATTGAGTTTGTTTACCGGCGAAACATATACCGCTGCTGCAATATTTGAAACACCGGTTGTACAAACAGCATGGAATGATGCATCAGTAAGCAGACCGGAGATCAGCCTTTTTCAAAAGCAGCAACAACTGTTGGGTGTGCAAAATAATCTCATCAAAGCGAAAAATTTACCAAAGACAAGCTTCTTTTTCCAGGGTGGTTATGGAAGACCGGGTTTGAATTTTCTGGAGAACAAGTTTGCAACGTACTACGTAACCGGTGTAAGGTTTAATTGGGCCTTCGGCGGATTGTACACTGCTAAAAAAGAAAAAGAGTTGATCGGTTTAAATCAACAGATAATTGCTGTGCAGCAGGATGTAATTCTGCTCAACACCAATTCACAGCTAAAACAACAGCAGGCGTAGATCGATA
>NZ_CAMLGT010000106.1 GCF_946479605.1 uncultured Lacibacter sp. | reverse complement strand
AGTATCATCATTGAACAGTTGCAGGATGCAGGAGTGCAGGAATTTATTTTTATTACTGGTTATCTCGGCGAAAAAATTCAGGATTATGTAAAAGATACTTTTCCGGGTATCAACAGCACGTTTGTAAATCAGAACGAGCGGCAAGGTCTTGGTCATGCTATTCTTTTAACAAAAGATGTGGTGCAGAACGATGAAGTGATCATTGTGCTGGGCGACACCATTTGCGAATACAGCATTAAAGAAGTGTTGCAAAGTGAAGCCTCTATGCTGGCGGTGAAAAAGGTTGATGATCCCCGCAACTTTGGTGTGGCTGAAGTAGATGAGAATGGCAATATTCTGAAAGTGGTGGAAAAGCCACAAATACCAAAAAGCAATATGGCACTGGTAGGTATTTACAAGATCAAGCAAACTGCCATGATGTTTGATTGTCTTGAAGCCAATTTCCGTGAGGGCGTAAAGAACAGGGATGAATACAGCTTAACCGATGCGTTGCAGTGCATGATTGAAAAAGGGGAACCGTTTCATGCATTTAAAGTGTTGAACTGGTTCGATTGTGGTAATAAAGATTCATTGCTAGAGTCGAACGCCACCTTGTTGAAAAAATTCGGCACATCTATTTCTCCCGATCACCGGTTTGAAAATGTGATCATTGTTGAACCGGTAAGCATAGGTAAGAACTGCGAAGTAAGAAACTCCATCATTGGCCCCAACGTGTCAGTGGGCGATAATACAACCATTAATTACTCCATTATTAAAGAATCCATCATTGGATCGTATGCGGATCTGTTTGATATTGTTTTGGAAGAAAGTCTTATCGGAAGTGATACCGAAGTAAAAGGCGAAACAAGAAGCCTGAACATTGGTGACAATACAGAAATTGATCTGGGGTAAGATTTACTTCTTCCTCCAGCTTGCGGGTTTTGAAGCCCTGTGAAAAAGGCCAGCCACTATTACTGAATCTTTTTTGATTGTATAAACAAGCAGATATGAGAATTTTCCCAGCGTTATTCGTTTCAGTTTTTTGGTGATGTTGAAGTAATTATGAGGTGTTGCAGAAAGTTTTTCAATTGCCAGCAAAAACATTCTCGTAAAGTTGTCGGCAAGAGCCGGTGAAACTGATTCGTAGTAAACGAACGCATCTTCAAAATCATCAAGCACTCTTTATTCCAGCTTTACCTCGTAAAGATTTGATTTTTTCATCCAGTGTTTTTTTGGCTTCTTCCCATGGAATAAGGTTTGCTTTACCGGTTTCAATCTCTTTTATGCGCCTGTTTAATTCTTTCCACTGACTTTTAGTAAGATCATCTTCTGCGAGGTAATCATCTTCAAGATCAAGGTCTTCCTGTAAAGCATAATACAACTTTACCTTGTCTTTTTTGGGAAGTTTCAACACATCATCCAGTATCTTCGTTGGCATACACTAAGTTTCTATAAAATTACTTTTTATTAATGAATCAGGAAAAGCATGAACGCACAATTTTCCAATCGCATTACACAACTCTTCAATATTGAAAAACCCATTATCCAGGCAGGCATGATCTGGGCAAGCGGCTGGCGTCTTGCCAGTGCAGTAAGCAATGCAGGCGGTTTAGGAATCATTGGCAGTGGCAGTATGTATCCTGATGTATTGCGTGAGCATATTCAGAAATGTAAAGCTGCTACAAGCAAACCTTTTGCAGTAAATGTGCCTTTGCTTTATCCTGATATTGATCAACTGATCAACATTATTATAGAAGAAGGAGTGAAGATCGTTTTTACCAGTGCAGGTAACCCTAAAACATGGACAGCGTTACTAAAGGAAAAGGGGATTACTGTTGTGCATGTGGTAAGCAGCAGCAAGTTTGCATTAAAGGCGCAAGATGCCGGTTGCGATGCTGTGGTGGCTGAAGGCTTTGAGGCCGGAGGCCATAATGGAAGAGAAGAAACTACCAGCATGGTATTGATCCCTGCTGTAAAAAAAGTAATCAGCATTCCGTTGATTGCTGCAGGAGGAATAGCAACCGGCCGGCAAATGCTGGCAGCAATGGTATTGGGTGCTGAAGCAGTGCAGATAGGCAGTCGTTATGTTGCCAGTGAAGAAGCCAGCAGTCACCTGAATTTTAAACAGGCTGTAATTAACAGTGTAGAAGGCGATACAATTCTTACACTCAAACAGCTTGCACCGGTTCGCCTCATCAAAAATGAATTTTATAAACAGGTACAGGAAGCAGAACAGCGTGGTGCATCAAAAGAAGAGATGGCGCAAATACTCGGGAGGGCAAGAGCCAAGCGTGGAATGTTTGAAGGCAACCTTGCTGAAGGCGAATTGGAGATAGGGCAAGTGAGTGCTTTGCTTGATGATATTTTACCGGCAGCCGTTATTACACAAAATATCTGGAATGAGTTTACCGATGCGCTCGCTCACCCACTCAGCTAAAAATTCTTCTGTCGTATTTTTCTTTTAGTCTTCATTAATGGATAATTCCGGTTGTGATGGCGTAACCGGAACAGGCACATTTTCTAATTCTGAAAAAACCGGAACATCCTGCATCATTGGTAGTGGACCAAACGCAGGAAATCCTGCATTTCCTGTAAACTGTTGAGGAAGTTGTTGTGTTAACAAGTCTTTCTTCGCCCAAAGAAAACAGGCTCCAAGAAATAATGCCAGTAAAATTTTTTTTGAAGGAGGTTGATGAGAAGGCATGGAAAATAATTTTGACCAAATTACGATTATATTCGTAGATTTGAAATTGAAAAGTAGTTTTCGGAACATTTTAACAGGCTGACCAATCATAAAAAAGATCAGTAAAATGTTATTAGTTCTGTAACTTTAATCCCTTATTATCGTAAAACAAGTGTTATGAAGAAATTACTCCTTGCTTCCCTTCTCATGACAGGCGTTTCAATAAGTGCACAAGCAGCAGAAGACAAAGGAAATGAAACAGGCTCTGTACAGGGTGTCGTAATTGATGCCGAAACAAAAAAACCAATTGCGAATGCTTCTTTTATGGCGTCAATCCGAAAAGTTTCTTTTCAAAAAGAAGTAACCACAGATGCAAACGGTAAGTTTAACCTGAGCAATGTTCCGGTTGGTGAACACACCATTGTAATTGATAAAACAGGATATAAGCCGGTGAAAAAAGAAGCCATCCTTGTAAAAGAAGGCTTGCTGCTGAAAATAGAATTTGAAATAGTACCGGTTGAAAAAGAAATACATCAGCCATTTACAGCTCCAATACTTATCCATTCTTTTTGAGTAAGTTTTGATCATAAAAAAAATCCCTTCGCACATTGCGAAGGGATTTTTTTTATGCTTTGTTTTCTACTTATGCTTTGCGGAAAGCCCATTTGGCCATTTCCTTTAAGGTTACTTTTTTACCGTATAACAAAATACCTGTACGATAGATTTTTGCACTGAGCCATGTTGTAAACAGGAATCCAATTATCAAAGAAATCATTGAAATGCCTAACTGCCACCATGGAACTCCAAATGGAATGCGGCTCATCATTACAATGGGCGAAGTAAATGGAATAATGCTACCCCATACAGCTAATGAACCGGAAGGATTCTGAATAGCGTTGATCATAATGAAAATACCAAAGATGATAGGCAGTGTAATTGGTAACATAAGTGATTGCGCTTCCTGCGGATCTTCATTTACTACGCTACCCACAGCAGCAAATAGTGACGCATAAAACAGGTAGCCAAAGAGGAAGTAGAAAATAAAGCAAGGAATGATCAACGCCCAGTTGGCACTGAACACGGTTGTTTTTGCCTTCAGTATTTTTAACGCCATGGTATTGTTCTGCGCCATGGAAGGCATGCTTTCATTCATTTTTTGTGCCTGTTCCAACACTTCAGGCGAAATGAACAAACTGCTGAGCGATGAAATAGCAAAGATGAGAATGATCCACAGGAACAGCTGTGTTAAACCAACCGCTGCAATGCCAATGATCTTGCCCAGCATCAGCTGAAAAGGCTTTACACTGCTCACCATTACTTCGGCTATCCTGTTCATCTTTTCTTCCATTACACCACGCATTACTGCAGCACCATAAATGAAAAGAACAATGTAAATGATAAAGCCGCTTGCATAACCAATGCCCAGTGCCAGCACCTTATTATCTTCTTTCACTTCTTCGCCTTTTACCTGGTAAGAACGGTAGTTAAGTGTAGCTGCACTTTCACTTTGTTCTTTAATGGAATCAAGTGTGCTGCGTGTAACACCTCTTTCCATCAGCATTCTGTTCTCATTTATTTTCTGCAGCTGACTTTTAATTTTTTCATCGGTAGCAAGGCCCAATTGTTTTTCGGTGTAAAGACGAACAGAGTCTGCTTTGTTTGGTACAGAAGAATAAACAACGAGGATACCTTCATATCCCATGTCTTTGTAGTTTGCTTTTGAAACGCCTTCAGGATAACTGAAAGCAGCAGCAGATCCGTCTTTGAAATTATTTTTATACAAACCACTTTGATCGCTCACCGCAATTTTGCGTTGCTGGGTGCTGTTGGCACCAATAAAAGCGCCGCCAAACATGATGGCGAACATCAGCAGTGGAAACAGGAATGTTGAAAGCAGGAAGGTTTTATTACGTACCCTTGTAACGTACTCCCTTTTTATAATGATCAGTATTTTGTTCATTTGTTGTGGTATTAAGCAGTAACAGTTTCAAATTGTCTTGCAGTGGGGGTTCCTTCAACAAGGCGGATAAATATTTCGTTGAGTGAAGGAAGTATTTCATGATAAGCAACAATTACACTTTGCTGATGAATGAAATGCAGCAGGATGTCGTTTGACTGGTAACCTTCGTTTATCTTCACAGTAAGATTATTGCCATCCTGTTTTACCAATGTAAACGATGGATGCTGTAAGGTGGCCGGTAATTGGTTTACTTCAGCTGTGAAAATATGTTGTTTGAACTGCTGTTTGATCTCTTTCACACTGCCATCAAGGATCTTGTTTCCTTTGTTAACAAGCACAATATGATCACAAATTTCTTCCACCTGCTCCATACGATGTGTACTGAAGATGATGGTTGTGCCTTTTTGTGCAAGATTGAAAATTTCATCTTTAATAAGATTACTGTTCACCGGATCAAGACCGCTGAAAGGTTCATCAAGGATCACCAGTTTGGGTTCGTGTAAAACGGTGGTCACAAACTGTAGTTTCTGTCCCATACCTTTCGACAGATCTTCTACTTTTTTATTCCACCAGCTTTCCATTTCAAATTTTTCAAACCACTCTTTCACTTTCGCAAAAGCATCCTGTTTATTCATTCCCTTCAACTGGGCCAGGTACATAGCCTGTTCACCTACTTTCATTTTTTTATACAGTCCACGTTCTTCCGGCATATAACCTATGTTAATGACATCAGTAACCGGGTTGAATTTGTTGCCATTGAGAATAATGTTTCCGGCATCGGGGTAAAAAATGCCGGTAATCATGCGGATGAGAGTTGTTTTACCTGCACCATTGGGGCCAAGCAAACCAAAAATGGATCCTTGGCTGATGGTGAAGCTGATGTCATCCACCGCTTTTTGCGAAGAAAAGTATTTCTTCAGGTTTTGAACTTCAAGAATAGTACTCATAATACAGTATTAGAGTGCTGGTTAATTAATTTGTTACAAGATAACGTATGAAAATTTGCTGAATCTTCTTTAAAGGGACGAATGGTTGGCAAGTTGCCCGATCATGGTCGCAATACGTTCGCCATCCATAGCAGCACTTACAATACCACCTGCATAGCCGGCTCCTTCGCCACAAGGGTATAATCCTTTAATTTGCGGGTGCTGTAATGTTTCATTGTCTCTTGGAATACGAACCGGTGATGAGGTCCTTGATTCTGTGGCCACAATTACAGCATCATTTGTGAAATAGCCACGCATTTTTTGTCCGAATGCTTTAAAACCCAAACGAAGATCATCATACACAAAGCCGGGTAAAACGGTTCGTAAGTCTGTGCTGCTGATGCCCGGTAAGTAAGAACAATCAGGCAATGAAGCAGATGTTTTTTTATCGAACATATCAACCATTCGTTGTGCAGGAGCAACAAATTTTCCACCGCCTGCAGCAAATGCTCTTTGTTCGATTGCTTGTTGAAATTTCATCAGTAACAGCGGATCATCTTCGCTTATTTGACTATTGGCTTTTGGATTTTGTTTTTTGAAATATTCAACTGCATCTTTCACTTCAATGGTTACCACCATGCCGCTGTTGGCAAATGCATTGTTTCGTTTCGAAGGGCTCCAGCCGTTTACCACCAGTTCGCCGGGCGATGTGGCAGCAGGTGCAATAATTCCGCCAGGACACATACAAAAACTAAAGACACCTTTCCCCTGTACCTGTTCCACCAAACTATAAGAAGCTGGTGGTAAAAACTCATCACGCACTGGGCAACGGTATTGAATAGAATCAATCAACGCCTGTGGATGTTCTGCACGTACCCCTAAGGCAAAAGGTTTTGCTTCAATGAGGATATTGTTTTGATGCAGCAATTCAAAAACATCTCTGGCACTATGACCGGTAGCAAGGATTACCGCATCGGCATGCAATGTTGATTGATGATTGACTTCAACAGCTTTCAGTACATTATTTTCAACAATAAAATTTGTGAGCTTTGTTTCAAAATGAATTTCACCGCCACTGCTGATAATAAACTCACGCATGGCCGTAATAATATGAGGTAATTTATTCGTACCAATATGCGGATGACTCTGGTATAAGATTTTTTCTTCGGCTCCAAAACGTACAAAAAGCTGGAGAATGCGATCAATACTTCCACGCTTGCTGCTACGGGTATATAATTTACCATCGCTGTAAGTGCCGGCACCTCCTTCGCCAAAGCAATAATTACTTTCAGGGTTTACTTCGCCTTCTTTATTAAGTGCCGCAAGATCCCTTCTTCTTGCCCGTACATCTTTTCCTCTTTCAATAACAACAGGTTTTATACCCAGCTCAAGTAAACGCAATGCAGCAAATAAACCTGCTGGTCCGGCACCAACAATAATTACACGTTGGCGTGCATTTGTAACATCAGTAAAAGTAAAATCGATCTGTTTACGCTGTTGTACAGGTTCGTTAATAAATGCCTGCACTGTAAGATTTACCCACGGCTGTTTACTACGTGCATCTATTGATTGTTTGTGAATATAAAAACCTGTAACAGCAGAAAGCGGTATAGCAATTGCAGTAGCAATTTGTTCTTTAATAGTGGTGCTGTTTGCCGCCTGTGAAGGCAGTAAACGAAGCGAAATTTGTTGTGGCATGTGTGTCAGGCAGTTAACCTAAAAACAAAAATTTGAGCAAAGATAACTGTAATTGCTTTGCTTAATTTATGCATTTCATAATGAAAAAAACATTTTTTTTGTGGCTTCAAAAACAACTATCTTTCATTGGAGACAGTTATAGCATGAGAACGTACTTGGCCCATTATCTATATATCTATCTACTGGTTATTTTGTATTCCTGCAATCCTTCTTATAAAGCATCGTCTGTGCTATATAAAGATTACAGGATCACAAATCTCAGCAACGACTCTTCCTTGCAAACATTTCTTCGGCCTTATGCTGACAGTGTAAACAACAGCATGAATAAAGTCATCGGCCGTTTATCAGTTGATCTTGAAAAAGCGCAGCCTGAAGGAACATTGGGCAACTTTATGGCAGATGCAATGAAAACGATGGCAGAGAAATATTATAATACAAAAGTGGATGGTGCGTTTGTGAATTATGGTGGTATCAGGTTACCATCAGTAAAAGCCGGGGATATTACAAGAGGCAGGATTTTTGAACTTATGCCCTTTGATAACATCATTGTTCTGCAAAAAATAAAAGGCACCGTGTTGCAGGAATTTCTTGATCATATTGTAGGCAGGGGAGGCTGGCCGGTAGCGGGTATTACCATGCAGATAAAAAATAAAAAGGCGGTAAATGTTCTTATAGATGGAAAGCCGTTGGATGTAAACATGACCTATACAATAGCTAATTCAGATTACGTGGCAAACGGCGGTGATAATTGTGAAATGCTTAAGGTTATACCGCAGATCAGTAATGGCTCTCTTTTGCGTGATGGCCTGATAGAATATGTAGAGTCGTTCACAAAAAAAGGACAAGTAATTTCTGCCACTATTCAAAACAGGGTTACCAATGCTCAGTAGAAGAAAATTTATACAGCAAACATCATTTACTGCAGCTGCAATGATGGCAGGTAAGCTGGTGCAGGCGGAAGAAACAGATACTGCACAACGATTGGTGATACTTCATACCAATGATGTGCATAGCAGGCTCGATCCTTTTCCAATGGACGGTAGCCGTAACGAAGGATTGGGCGGTGTGGCAGCAAGGGCAAACCTGATCAAAGAAATCAGGGCAAAGGAAGAACATGTGCTTTTGCTTGATGCCGGTGATATTTTCCAGGGCACTCCTTACTTTAATATATATAAGGGCGAACCTGAAATGAAAGCCATGCAAATGATGGGGTATGATGCCTGCACAATGGGTAATCATGATTTTGATGGCGGGCTTGAAAATTTTGCATTGCAGTTACAGCATACTACTTTTCCTGCATTGTTGTGTAATTATGATTTTACAGCAACGCCTATGGAAAATAAATCGCAGCCTTATAAAATATTTAAGAAAGGAAAATTAAAGATCGGCGTTACAGGTGTGGGTATTGAATTGAAGGGATTGGTGCCCGATAACCTTGCTGGAAACACAAAATATCTTGATCCGATTCAGAAGTTGAACGAAACAGCAGCAATGCTGAAACGTGATAAAGATTGTGATATGGTGATCTGTTTGTCGCATTTGGGATACCAGTACCGTGAAAATCCCAACAGGATTTGTGATTTGATTCTTGCAAAAGAAACAGAACATGTTGATCTCATCATTGGTGGTCATACACATACGTTCTTAAATGAACCTGTGTTAGTAAAAAACAAAAACAGCGAAGATGTTTTGATCAACCAGGTAGGTTGGGCAGGAATACAATTAGGCAGATTGGATTATGAATTTTTTAAATATAAAAAGAAAAATATGACATCATCAAAACCATTATCAATAGGTAAAAAAACAGGGGAATAAAAAATTTTTTTTTCCACAAAAAGTGTTGATATTCGCCTTCCCCCTCAAGTTTTTTCATAGTGTTTTTTCATTATGAAAAATAGCCTAAAGAGACAGACAGGAACATTATTAACTCATTATATAAACTGCTTTTGGAACAATGACGAAAACGGCTGAACAAGTTTGGAAAAGTTGTTTAACCATCATAAAGGATATTGTAGAGTGGCAACATTTTAAAACATGGTTTGAACCAATCAGACCTGTTGAATTAAAAAATAAGATTCTTACGATCCAGGTTCCCAGTCAGTTTTTCTTTGAATACCTGGAAGAACACTACGTTACATTGCTTGCAAAAACATTGAAACGTGAACTTGGTAAAGAAGCGAATCTTGAGTACCGTATCATGATGGATAGTGGAAACAATAATAGCCAACCTATCACAATGGATGTGCCGGGTCATGGTTATAAAACTTATACAAATAACGAAATGGACTTTCCGCTGGTTATAAACAATCCTGTAAAAAACCCGTTTGTAATACCGGTTTTAAAAAAAGTACAGATTGATCCGCAGCTGAATCCTAATTATACATTCGATTCATTTATTGAAGGTGATTGTAACCGTGTTGCACGCAGGGCAGGTAAAACAGTTGCAGAAAAACCGGGAGCTACTTCCTTTAATCCTTTGGTTATTTATGGTGGTGTAGGTTTAGGTAAAACACACCTTGCACAGGCAGTGGGTAATGAGGTAAAACGTCAGCACCCAAACAAAGTGGTATTATATGTAAGCTCTGAAAAATTCATTAACCAGTTTGTTGATCACAGCCGTAACAATGCCATCAACGATTTCATCCACTTTTACCAGTTGGTTGACGTATTGATCATTGATGATGTGCAATTCTTCAGCCGGGCAGAAAAATCGCAGGATGCTTTCTTTGCCATCTTCAACCATTTGCACCAAAGTGGTAAGCAGCTTATTCTTTCCTCGGACAAAGCGCCGAAAGATCTGGAAGGTGTGCAGGAGCGTTTGCTCAGCCGTTTCCGTTGGGGATTAAGTGCCGATCTGCAAATGCCCGATTACGAAACCCGTATTGAGATACTGGAGAAGAAAATGAAGAATGACGGGCTTGACATGCATAAAGATGTAGTGAAATACATTGCTTATAACATCAACACCAATATTCGTGAACTGGAAGGTGCCCTTATTTCATTATTGGCACAATCCTCGCTGAATAAAAAAGAGATCGATCTGGATCTTGCTAAAAAAGTGTTGAAGAATTTCGTTAAAACATCATCGAAAGAAATTACCATCGACGCCATTCAGAAAATGGTGTGTGATTATTTTGACGTGCCGTACGAAAAACTGCTGCAAAAAACACGCAAGCGTGAAATAGTACAGGCCCGCCAGATCACAATGTACCTTGCCAAGACCTTTACCAAAAACTCGCTCAAAACAATTGGTGAACACTTTGGCGGACGGGATCATACAACGGTTATTCACTCTTGCCAAACAGTAAAAGACCTGATGGATACCGACAGCATGTTTAAAGAAAGCGTGCTGGAACTGCAGCAAAAAGTACAGCTGGCAGCAATGTAATCAACCCAAATCTTCTTTGTGTAAAATATTAATCCCGGATTCTTAAAATGATCCGGGATTTCTTTTGGCACTTTAGTAATAGACCTCTATTTTTGCAGCCCCTTAAGGGACGTTCAGTTACTGAACAAGGCGGGAGGTAGTTCAGCCCGGTAGAATACCTGGTTTGGGACCAGGGGGTCGCAGGTTCGAATCCTGTCCTCCCGACCAAAAAAGCACACAGCAATGTGTGCTTTTTTAATGCATGAACATTAGGAGCAATAACATAATTTAAACAGGAACAGATTAGCGTTATTCAAATATGCGTGCAAAATGATTTTCGAGGTGGTTACGCATACCATTGCGGAATTGTTCCGGTGTCCCATGTTCTAAAATATTCACCAGCTCTTTATGCGATACGAATGTTTTCAATGCTGGTTGTTTTTTTAATAGACCACTGTTGTGTACATAGTCAAATACAGGAAGTAACATACGTTGGAATTTTTTCATGGTTTCATTACCCGTTATTTCATAAAGCTTTCCATGAAAGGCAATTTCATGCTGCACATTAAATAAATGATCCTGTGCAGCGGGCGGTTCGTTCGCAACAATCTGTTTTAGCTCCTTTATGTCTTCTTTATTAACACGATGAAACAGAAAATCGGCCATTCCAATTTCCAGCACTAAACGTATTTCAAAAACTTCTTTCAATGTTTCCGCTGAAAGAATATGCGGATTCATACTCTTGCCAAGGTTGCCAAAAATATCCGGACTGGTTATGACTGCACCTTTCTTCTTCTTCGATTCAATCAAGCCCATCAAACGTAAACGAAGTAGTGCTTCCCTGATAACAGTGCGACTAACTCCCAACGCTTCAGCCAATTCAATTTCCTTTGGAATACTGTCGCCAACTTTCAGCTTTTGCTGCTGTAACAGTTCCACCAGTTTAGCTTCTACTTTATCCACCAAGCTGCTGGTTTCAATGGTTTTCAAGTGTCCGTTCAAAAGTGTGTTCGTCATATTATGTAGTACTTAATAGTGTAAAATTAAGAAAATCATTCTCAAAGCAGTCGATATCACCGTTGATTATTAATTACTTAAAAAATGCAAATTTTTTTTTGGTTAAGTTAAGGAAATTATACTAATTTTATTATGTCATACATAATACTATAATAAAACAAAACTTGCTGTATGAGATCGTTATTGCTGCTAGGGTTTATGCTGATTAGCTCACTCTTTTCAATAGAGGCGTCAGCACAAACAGTAAAAATTTCAGGGTTGGTGTTATCAAAGGATGATAATACTGCTGTACCCGATGTTTCGGTAACTGTAAAAGGAAAAGGAACCGGAACCAAAACAGGGGCCGATGGCCGTTTTAGTATTAATGCCAGTATTGGTGATGTGCTGGTATTTTCTTCGGTAAGTTTTATTGCCCAGGAAGTAAAAGTTGAAAATGCTGATGACCTTACCATTGCCCTTTCTCCATCTGCTTCAAAGATGGATGAAGTGGTGGTAGTGGGCACATAGTCCAGGTCGGCGGCAGTCTTGTCACCTTGCTTGTAAGCCCAGT
>NZ_CAMLGT010000105.1 GCF_946479605.1 uncultured Lacibacter sp. | reverse complement strand
AGAAGGCAAGATCGCAGAAGCTGCAAAGATCTATCGCTGGTTTATGCCTTTGCTCGAACTCGATATTCATCCCAAGCTGGTGCAGTATATTAAATTGGCGGCTACACAAACAGGCATCGGAAGTGAATATGTTCGTGGACCTCGTTTAACTTTACAGGGCAGTGAGCGGGATCGTATTTTGAAGATCATTAACGACGGCATCGCTGCACGACCTGTTTTGTAAACAACTAAAAACGAACAATGAGTTATTCTGATACTTCAGTACAGGAAATTAATGCATGTATGCAGGAAGCATGGAATGCGTTTCATGTGTACCGTAAAAAGAGTTTAAAAGAACGAGCCGCATTGATGCGTGCTATTGCAAAGGAATTGGAAAGTTGCGGCGATCATTTAATTGAAGTCGCCATGCGTGAAACCAATTTACCCGAAGCAAGATTGCGTGGCGAACGTGGCCGCACCATTTTTCAATTGAACAGTTATGCTGATGCATGCGAACGGGGCGATTGGTTAGAAGCAAGAATTGATACAGCGGTTCCTGATAAAGTTCCACCGAAGCCGGACATTCGTAAAATGTTGGTACCTCTTGGTCCGGTTGTAGTGTATGGTGCCAGTAATTTTCCCTTTGCTTATTCAACTGCAGGTGGCGATACTGCTTGTGCGTTAGCTGCCGGTTGCCCGGTAATTGTTAAAGCACATCCTGCGCATGAACATACATCGGAAATTGTTGCTGATGCTATACACAAAGCAGTGGCTCATCTCAATTTACCAAAAGGCGTTTTTCAACATGTGTATGGAAAAAGTATAGAAGTTGGAAAAACATTGATCCAGCATCCTTATACAAAAGCAGTTGGTTTTACCGGTTCGTATGGAGCAGGTATGCAATTGTTCAAATGGGCCAACGAACGTAAAGAACCGATTCCTGTGTTTGCAGAAATGGGCAGTGTGAATCCGGTGTTTCTGTTGCCGGAAAAATTAGCTGCTGCTGCAACAGACATTGCAAATATGTATGCAGGCTCCATCACATTAGGTGTGGGACAGTTCTGCACCAATCCCGGTCTCATCATTGGTATTGAAAGTGAAGCATTGAAAACTTTCACGCATGATCTTGGTAAAGCCATTCAAAAAATACAACCTGCACCCATGTTACATGCAGGTATTGTAAGCGCTTACAAAGAGAAAAAAGGAAATGCGTTGCTGCAGGATGATGTGCATTTGGTTGCTGAAAGTGAAACTGCTGTAAAAGAAAATGAAGGATTGCCAACTGTGGCTACTGCAAGTGCAGAAACATTTTTAAACAACCCGTTATTGCACCAGGAAGTGTTCGGTCCGTATTCACTCATTATCCGTTGTAAAGATGAAGCCGAAATGCTGGCTGTTGCACAACAACTGGAAGGACAGTTAACGGCAACACTGATGGCAACAACAAATGAGTTGAAGCAGAACGAACAATTGATTGAAGCCGTTAAAAATATCTGCGGTCGTTTTATTCTCAACAGTGTACCAACCGGTGTGGAAGTGTGTTTGAGTATGCAGCATGGTGGTCCTTTTCCTGCAACAACCGACAGCCGTTTTACAAGTGTTGGTGCCGATGGCATTAAACGTTTTGCACGCCCGATTGCATTTCAGAACTGGAGCAACAGTTTGTTGCCTGATGAATTAAAGAATGAAAACCCGTTGGGGATTATTCGCACAGTGAATAATGAATTAACCAAAGCATCATTATAATCTTTCAGAAATAATAATGGATCAACCCATCATCAAAAAATATCCCAATAGTTCGCTCAATCGTTTTGGCGGTTGGGTGTTTCATTGTGTGGATGCACATACCTGTGGTAATCCGGTTCGTTTGGTTGCCGAAGGTGGCCCTGCATTGGAAGGAAAGAACATGAGTGAAAAGCGGCAACATTTTTTAAAAGAATATGACTGGATACGCAAAGGTTTGATGTTTGAACCACGTGGACATGATATGATGAGCGGTAGTATTCTGTATCCGCCGCATGATCCGCAGAACGATGTGGCTGTTTTATTTATTGAGACGAGCGGATGCCTGCCGATGTGCGGACATGGAACGATTGGAACTATTACCATTGCTGTAGAAGAAGGATTGATCATTCCGAAAACACCGGGGGTGATTCGGATGGAAGCACCGGCGGGGCTTGTGATGATTGAGTATAAAACCGTGAGTAGTGAGTCGGGAGTGGTGAGTGGGCCTCCTAAGGTTGAAAGCGTGAAGCTGACGAATGTACCTGCTTATTTACACTCAACAGAATTAACGGTTGATTGTCCTGAGTTGGGGGAATTGGTGGTAGATGTTTCGTACGGTGGAAATTTTTACGCTATTGTAGATGTGCAGAAAAATTTCAAAGGTCTTGAACATTATACAGCTGATAAACTCATTGCATGGGCAAGAGAATTGCGGAAAAATATCAATGCAAAATATACATTTGTTCATCCGCAGGATGAAACCATCAACGGATGCAGTCATATTTTATGGACAGGTTCGGTAATTGATCCAACATCAACTGCACGCAATGCAGTATTCTATGGTGATAAAGCAATTGACCGCAGCCCCTGCGGTACTGGAACTTCTGCACGCATGGCGCAGTGGTACGCAAAGGGTAAACTGAAGAAAGGCAATAAGTTCATTCACGAAAGTATTATCGGCAGTAAGTTTATTGGTACAATTGAAGAAGAGTTAGAAGTAAATGGCATCAAAGCAATTCGATCGGGTATTGAAGGTTGGGCGAAGATTTACGGATACAATACCATCAGCATTAATAAAGAAGATGATCCTTATGCATACGGTTTCCAGGTTTTATAAGCTTTCAAGAATTTTATCAGCAGCTAAAACAGCAAAATAAAGAATGAGTAAAGCGATTGTAATCGGCGGCGGTATTATCGGTTTAAGTTCTGCCTATTATTTACAACAAAGCGGATGGGATGTTACGGTGTTGGATAAAGATGATTTCTCCGATAACTGTTCGTATGGTAATGCGGGTTATGTTTGTCCGAGTCACTTTGTACCGTTAGCAACTCCCGGTATTGTAACGCAGGGTTTGAAATGGATGTGGAATTCAAAGAGTCCGTTTTATGTGGAGCCACGTTTGAATGCGGCACTTATTTCATGGGGATTAAAGTTTATGAGGAGCGCTACTGCCAAACATGTTGCAGATTCGGCTATTCCTCTCCGTGATATTGCATTGCTAAGTCAGCAGTTGTATGAAGAATGGACAACTATTCCCGGGTTTGATTTTGCATATGAAAAGAAAGGGTTGCTGGAAATGTTTCAAACAGAAGCAAACGAAGAACATGCACATCATAACGCAGCGGAAGCAGCAAAGTTGGGATTGGAAGCAGTGATGTTATCAAAAGACGAAGTGCAGGTCATGGAGCCACAAGTTGAACTCAACATACGTGGCGCTTTGTATTTTAAATGTGATGCACATTTGTATCCGCAAAAATTAATGAAAGGTTTGCTGAACATTCTTCAGCAAAAAGGCGTTCAGTTAATTTCAAAACAGGAAGTAACAGGTTTTGAAATGAAGAACGATCAGATCAAAACAGTGGTCAGTAACAACCATCGCTACGATGCAGATGTAGTGGTGATTGCAACAGGTTCCTGGTCGAGGGAAATGGCTGCAAAGCTCAATCTTAATTTACCACTCATGCCGGGCAGAGGTTATTCGGTAACGTTGGAAGATTCGCCGTTTACATTCAATCATCCGGCTGTGTTGCAGGAAGGCCGTGTGGCCATCACCCCAATGGATGGAAACAAGATTCGTTTTGGCGGCACCATGGAAATCACATCAACGAAAACAGCACCACGCTACAAAAGAGTGGAAGGTATATTGAATGCTGTTGAGCGATTTGTTCCGCAGTTTAAAATACCTGTTCCGTCGGCGGAAAATATCTGGTATGGTTACAGGCCTTGCTCTGCTGATGGGTTGCCTTATATCGGAAAAATAAAGTCGAACGCCATTATTGCTACAGGCCATGCAATGATTGGACTGAGTGTTGGCGCAGGTACGGGTAAGCTTGTTGCCGAAATTGCCAATGGCGTAAATACAAGTGTGGATATCAATCCCTATAATCCCAAAAGGTTTTCATAATTTGCTGTTTACTTTTCAAACAGAAAATTATATCTACATGAAAAAGCTTGCATTGTTTTTTTCGTTTTCAGTCACTTTGTTTACAGCCACTGCACAACATCAACTGGTAAAATTGTGGGAATCGGACACTATTTTAAAAGTTCCCGAATCTGTTTTGTTTGATGGAAAGAACAATGTTTTGTATGTAACAAATATTGATGGTCAGCCTTGGGCGAACGATGGAAAAGGTTCTGTTGGTAAAGTGGGGCTTGATGGAAAGATTATTGCAGTTGATTGGGTGAGTGGATTGCAGGCTCCGAAAGGAATGGGCTTACATAAAAATAAATTATACGTTGCTGATCTTACCCAACTGGTGGTGATCGATGTAACTACCGGAACAGTTATTGAACGGATAGCAGTGGAAGGTGCCGGAGGATTAAATGATGTATCGGCCGATGAAAATGGAACAGTGTATGTTACTGATTCACGTGCAAAACGTGTGTACGAAGTAAAAAACAGCAAAGCGACACTTCTGCTCGACAGTTCAAAATTGAAAGGGCCAAATGGAATTTTAAAGCACAAGGGCAATTTGTATGTGCTGGATGCAGGCAGTATGTATCGAATGGAAAAGGACGGCTCACTAACCAAACTTGCAGAAGGTATGGAAGGCGGTACAGATGGTATTGAAAATGTTGGAGGCGGCGATTTTCTTGTATCAACATGGGGTGGAGTGGTTTACTATGTAAATGCTGACGGAACCAAGCAAGTTCTGCTCGATGGCAGGGAGCAAAAGATCAACTCAGCCGACATTGGCTACGATGCTGCGAAACGCATCGTTTACATTCCCACTTTCTGGAAAAACTCGGTGGTAGCCTACGAGCTTCAATAAAGGAATGTGAAAACTTGTCGGACGGTTGTGTGTATCCGTCAGGATGTTCCTAATTTTACAAAACGTATGGACTGTACATCGCAACGGATCACTTACCGTAACACGGCTGCTTTTTCATCTATTGTATTGGATTATCTCGACGATGCAGCGGCGTTAAAGCCGTTTTATAAACATCGTCCGAATCTGGAGGGTATTAAACAGGCCATTGCCGGGCGTTCTGCGTTCAAGACCAACCGTACAGTATTGGTTGATCATTTGAAACAGCAATACAGTGCAGCCAGCGAATCAGCAGCAGTGAACCGCAACATCGATCTGCTGTTACAGGAAACTACATTCACCATTACAACAGCGCATCAGCCCAACTTATTTACCGGTCCGCTGTACTTTATTTATAAAATTCTGCACGCCATTAAACTGGCCGATACATTAAAGCAGGAATTAACACAATACAATTTTGTGCCTGTGTATTACATGGGTAGTGAAGATGCCGATTTTGAAGAGTTGAGTTATGCAACTGTGAACGGAGTTAAATACCAATGGATCACACAGCAGAACGGTGCGTTTGGCAGAATGATCATTGATAAGAACATTACACAACTCATTCATGCCATCAGCGGACAATTATTAGTAGAGCCGCACGGTAAAGAAATTGTTGATGCATTACAGGCTTCTTATAAAGAAAAAACAACTATACAGGATGCAACATTTGCATTTGTGCATTTCCTGTTCGAACGTTTTGGTTTGATTGTGATCAATGCTGATGCGAAAGAACTGAAGCAACAGATGATTCCGGTGTTTGAAGATGAATTGCTCAACCGTTCATCAGCCAAACTGGTAACACAAACAATTGCTGCGCTCGATCAGCAGCAGTACAAAGTACAGGCAGGCGGCAGGGAGATCAACTTATTTTATTTTGATGAGGACATGCGTGAACGTATCGAAGCAGATGGCGATGGTTTTGCTGTTGCCAACACAACGATTAAGTTTACGAAAGAGGAACTGCTGAAGGAACTCAAAGAGCATCCGGAACGTTTCAGTCCGAATGTAATTCTGCGTGGTTTGTACCAGGATACGATTTTGCCCAACATTGCTTTCATTGGCGGCGGTGGTGAGTTGGCTTACTGGTTAGAATTGAAAAATGTATTTGCACATCATCATGTACCTTACCCGGTGTTACTGTTGCGCAATTCATTTCTTGTAACAGAAAAGCAATGGATCGAAAAAGTAGCAAAACTTGGTTTTACTGTTGAAGAATTTTTTAAGAGCAGCGAAGCTTTGCTGAACGAGTATGTACATCGCACAACTGTAAACAAAATTCAACTCAATGGCAGTTTAACAAAAGCGGAAGAGTTGTATGAATTGTTGAAAGAACAAGCGGCAACAGTTGATCCTACGTTACAACAACATGTTGAATCGTTAAAAGTAAAAGCTGTTTATCGTTTGCAGGAGCTGGAAAAGAAGATCATTCGTGCAGAAAAAAGAAAATATGCCGATGAACAACGGCAGATACAAAGCGTAAAGCAACAACTCTTTCCCGGTAATGGCTTGCAGGAGCGTAAAGAAAGTTTCTTAAGTTTTTATGCAAAAAAAGGAAAGAGTATGATTGATACACTGTATCAACATTCTCTTTCCCTTGAACAGGAGTTTGTAATCTTATCTTTTTAATTATTTCTTCTGAATTGCTTTTACAGGATCAAACTGAAAACCAACACTGAAATAATTGCTGCGGTAGTTTGTATTGCTGCTACCGGTAAGCATTGATCCGTTTATTTGTGCTTGTATGCGAAACCAGGGGGCACCTTCAAAACCAAAACTGGTCATTAGTGCAGGCTCAATAAAAAGCAAACGCTTACTGGCAATGTCCAGTAATTGATAATCCGAAAGCTCTGAATTATCGTAATTGGTTTTAATATCCGTATAGCCAATAGACGTAAAACGCAATGCCGGTGTAATGGTAAAATTATTTCCCGGATGAAAGCTGATGGAAGGCTGAAAATAAAACCTGTTGGTCTTGCTGTTATGAAAACCATTTCCACCGCTGTTCGTTGCCATGTTGTCTTTAATATCATTTGTGCCAAAACCATATCCTCCGTAGAGTTCAAAAAACACCTGCTTATCTTTTGAAATAGGATAGAAGATGCCTGCACCAAACTCTGCAGAGCAACGGTTATATTTCACTATTTCAGTAGAGGTTCCACCACCACTGCTGCTGGTGGTTAATTCATCCTGGCTGCGTAAAGAGCCATTCCATGCAGCAGTTAATGCAAAATGATCTGTTACTGCATAGGCACCTTGCAGACTGTAACTGTTTTCCGTACCAACCAAAGTACTTGCCGCCGCAGCAATAATCCTTGATTCATTTTTTTCTTTAAATGCAGGTATCTGCTGGATTGTTGGTGAGTATGCAAAGCGGAATAATGTACAGGAGCTGAATGTGCTGGCAATCAGGATGCCTGTAGCGATCATGTGCAGTTGTAGTTTCATGGCAGTTTGTTTATTTGATAAGGAATAGAATGCAGATCAATCGAATTTATTTTCCCAACCCTGCTGTTTCAGTTTGTCAACTTTTGTCAACACCTCGTCGTTCATCTGAGTTTTATACGTTGCAATTTTTGATGAAACAGTTTCATCAAATGTACCAATGATCTCAGCTGCAAGTATGCCCGCATTCTTTGCAGCATTCAACGCAACTGTTGCCACAGGTACACCGTTCGGCATTTGCAGGATAGAAAGAACAGAATCCCATCCATCTATGGAGTTGGATGATTTAACCGGTACACCAATAACCGGTAAGGTAGTAACACTTGCCACCATGCCCGGCAAATGTGCTGCACCACCTGCGCCGGCAATAATCACTTTCAATCCTCTTTCTTTCGCTTTTTGTGCATACTCCACCATACGCAATGGTGTACGGTGTGCAGATACAACCGTTAATTCATAATCGATACCAAATTCTTTGAGGATGTCTGCAGCAGGTTGCATAACAGGTAAGTCGCTGTCGCTGCCCATGATAATGCCAATGATCGGAGATGCCATAAAAAGATTTGGCACAAAGAAACAAAACAAAGGGCAGTAAAAAAAGAAAGCCGCTGATGGTTTATCAGCGGCTTATTGTCAGACGTCCTCGTCGGACAATAAATTATTTCAACTCGTCCGACGAGGGCGTCTGAAGAAGAGTGTATTACAGTTTATTCAAATCTCCTGCCAGCAACTTCATCTCAGCTTCTGCGAGTTTAGCCATGTAAAGTGAATTGATATAACGAGTCTGTCCGTTGATGTAATCAATTTGTACTTGTCTTAATTCAAGAGAAGTGATAGCCAGTTTGCGAAAACGCTCAGTAGCGATCATGTTGTTTTCTTCAATCAATGCAAGCGTACTCTTTTCCAGTTTAACAAGATTCAATGCATTTTGAAAGTTGGAATATGCATTCAACAAATTAGTGTACACCTGGTTTTTTAAGCGATCGATGATCACTTCCTGGTTTTTAATATTGATATCAGCGACACGTTCCTGTCTCCTGATATTTCCTCCCTGGAAAATAGGAATAGCAATACCAACATTTCCATTCGGACCAAGGTTGCGGTTAAAGAGTGTGAAACCCGCATCGTTACGGCTTTGAGCAAGGTTAAAGTTTCCGTTCAATGTAACGGAAGGCAGCCGTTGTGAGATCACTTCTCTTTTTTGCTGCACTAAAACAGAAAGGTTGCTTTGTGCAAGCAGCAGATCATAGTTATCGGTTTGTGCTTTTTGTACCAATGCTGCGTATGTTAATGAAGCATCAGGTTCAATAATATCCATTACATCAAATGCTGTTTCAGGATTGCGTGCAAGCAGGTTGTTGAAATCTGCTTTTGCAATACGGATGCTGTTTTCAACAGCCAGCAGGTTTCCTTTCTGTTGATTGAGATCAACTTCTGCCTGCAAAAAATCTGTCTTAGGGGCAGTACCAATGGTAAAACGGCTTTCAGCAATTTGCTTGCGTTCTTCAAAAAACTTAATGGTAGCCTGTAATGCTTTCTTTTGCTGGTTGAGTTGTACAATTTGATAATACGCAGCAATTACATTGAACACCGTTGTATTTACCTGGCTGCGGAAAGTAAGCTCACCAATTTTTTCCAATTCTTCCAAACGGCGTTTGGTAGCAAACATACGCATGCCATCAAACACACGCCAGCTTACGGCAAGGCCTGCATTGAGATTACGGAGAATGGCACCATTACGTTTAATGGTGGTACCATTGGTTAATTGTTGCTCAAGATTATTTGATGCAATGCTGACGGTGGAAGAGGCGCTTACATTGGGGAAAACACCTGCAGTTCCCCAATGATTATTGATGATACCGATCTGTTGTGCATTACGTTCGATCTCCACATCAAAATTCTTTTCAACGGCAATGCGTATGGCTTCATCAATGGTAAGTTTTGATGGAACCTGTGCCAACGCAAAGCTGCTAATCAGACAGATTGTTAATAATAGTTTCAGTTTCTTCTTCATGCACTTTTATTTTTTTAGAGGACAGGTAAGAGTAAATAGCCGGAATCACAAATAACGTAAGGATCAACGAGAACATGATACCGCCAACAATAACAATACCAAGCGGAATACGGCTGGTTGATGCTGCACCTAGTGACAGTGCCAATGGTAATGCACCCAATGCCATGGCAAGACTTGTCATTAAGATCGGACGTAAACGCATGGTGGCGGCTTCAATTACGGCAGGCTTCTTCAGCATCCCTGCGTGTTTTTTCTGGTTGGCAAATTCCACAATCAGGATACCGTTTTTGGTTACAAGACCCACCAGCATGATCATCCCAATCTGCGAGAAAATATTGAACGTTTGATCGAACAACCAAAGTGAAAGCAGTGCTCCCGGAATGGCAAGGAACAACGTTGTAATGATAATGATGGGATCAATAAAGCTTTCGAACTGTGCTGCCAATACAAGGAAGATGAGTATAACTGCAAGGCCAAATGCAAAAAACGTATTGCCGCTGCTTTCTGCAAAGTCACGGGAGTTACCGGCCAGTGCAGTGTTAAACGATTCATCGAGCAATCTGTCTTTGATGGCCTGCATTTCCTTAATACCATCGCCAATTGTTTTACCGGGCGCTAACCCAGCACTGATCGTGGCCGATTTATAACGGTTGAAATGATACAGTGTAGGAGGTGTTGTTTCTTCCTCGAACGAAACAAACTGATCAACAGAAATCATTTGCCCGGCAGCATTGCGTACAAACAAATTTTTCAGATCAGTAGGATCATCCCGATCATTACGCATTACCTGGCCTATCACCTGGTATTGTTTTCCTTCTTTAATAAAGTAACCCAAACGGCGGTTACTGAGTGAGAGCTGCATCAGTTCTGAAATATCAGTAACACTTACCCCCAGCTCACTTGCACGTAAACGATCGATATTTAAACGTAGCTCCGGTTTGTTGAATTTCAGATCTGCATCCACACTTACAAGTACAGAACTCTTTTGAGCTTCTTCAAGGAATTTTGGCAGAATTTCTTTCAGCTTGTCAAAGTTGTTATTCTGCAATACAAACTGCACAGGTAAACCACCACGGCGGTTTACAGAAATGGTTTGTTCCTGTATTGCAAAAGCTCTTCCTTCGTTATACTTTGGAAGATTTCGGCTGATGATATCCACGATCTGTTGCTGTGATCGGTTACGTTCATCAGGATCAACGAGCAATGAACGCACAAAACCACTGTTTACTGAACCAGCACCGGTAAAACCCGGAGCTGTAACAGAAATGAGTACTTTGTTTTCAGGAACACTATCAAGAATGAGTTGATTGAGTTTATCAATATACGCATCCATTGCATCAAAACTGGTGCCTTCCGGAGCAGTTACCTGTAGACGGAACTGGCTTCTGTCTTCCAGTGGAGCAAGTTCACTTTGCAGCCTGCTGAATGTAAAGATGCCCATCACCACACACGCAACAATCAGTACCCACGCAATCCATCTTACTTTCATAAAGGCGATCAGTGCTTTGTTGTAGCCGTTTTCCATTGCACGGAAGAAAGGTTCGGTTACACGATAGAACCACCCATGTTTCATTCCACCTTTACGTGTTAAGTAAACGTTGAGTACAGGAGTAAGTGTAAGCGATACAAATGCTGAGATCAATACCGCACCGGCTACCACAATACCAAATTCACGGAACAGGCGACCCACAAAACCTTCTAAGAAAATGATGGGAAGAAATACTACTGCAAGTGTGATGGATGTGGCAATAACAGCGAAATAAATTTCATTGGAACCTTCACGGGCAGCTTTGTACTTATCCATGCCCTGTTCCATCTTTTTAAAGATGTTTTCGGTGACCACAATACCATCATCCACCACAAGCCCCGTTGCCAATACGATAGCCAACAATGTTAATACATTAATGGTAAAACCACTGAGGTACATAATAAAGAAAGCGCCAATCAATGAAACAGGAATATCAATGAGCGGACGGATGGCCACGATCCAATCCCGGAAGAACAGGAAGATGATAAGTACCACCAATGCAAAAGACAGCACCAGTGTTTCCTCTACTTCGGCAATGGATTTACGTACAAACTTAGTCTGATCCATTCCTATATCCAGCCTGATATCAGAAGGAACTTCTTTTTTGATCTGTTCGTAACGTTTGTAAAACTCATCAGCAATCGCCACATAGTTACTGCCGGGCTGTGGTACAATAGCCAATGCAATCATGGGCACACCACTTTCTTTCAACACACTTTCTTCATTTTCCGGGCCAAGTATTGCCTGTCCTACATCTTTCAGCTTTATATCTCGCCCATCAACGTTCTTTACAATAAGGTTGTTGAAATCTTCTTCTGTACTTAAGCGGCCAAACGTACGCACTGTTAACTCCATGGTGTTACCTGATATTTTACCGGAAGGCAACTCCAGGTTCTCACGCTGCAATGCAGCTTGTACATCTTTTGCTGTTAAGTTATAGGCCAGCAGTTTATCTGGTTGAAACCATATACGCATGGCGTAACGTTTCTCTCCCCAAATATTAACTGTACTAACACCGGGAATGGTTTGAATACGTTCCAATAAATTATTGGTTGCATATTCGGTAACCTGCAAAGGGTTCCTGCTTTCGCTCTGGATGGTCATGGAAAGAATAGGATCACTGCTGGCATCGGCTTTTGTAACTACAGGTGGCGCATCAAGATCAGATGGGAGCGAACGCACTGTTTGTGATACTTTATCACGCACATCATTCGCCGCTTCTTCCAGGTTAAAGCCAAGCTCAAACTCAACATT
>NZ_CAMLGT010000104.1 GCF_946479605.1 uncultured Lacibacter sp. | reverse complement strand
CGTGGGTATTTTTCTGCTTGGTTTGTTTAGTGCAAGAGCCAATCGTCAGGGTGTGAACATCGGTATCATCACCTGTATTTTATTTACGGCATGGGCTTTTCTCACCAGCACTCCCGTTGGTATAAAGAATCCCAAACTCTTGCTCGATTTAGGTAATTTTAATTTCACACATCACAAACTCATGTTGGGTGTTTACAGTCATCTCGTCGTGATTGTGGTGGGTTATATCGCCAGTTTGTTTTTTCCAAAACCTGTCCTCGAACCAAATTTGTTATACAGTAGTTGGAAAGCAAACAGGCATCTTTAAAAAATGATTTATGATACCAGCTTCAGTTTTTCATAGCATCATCGTTGCGTCGCAATCCTTTCATCGTTCTGCTATCAGGGCAGCATTTTTCTTTTGCGTCTTACTGTCTTCGTGGCAAACAACATTTGCACAATTGAACACTGACAATCAATACAGCAAACCTTTAAAGGAAGTATTGAACGATGTACAAAAGAAATATGGCGTTACCATCAAGATCGATGAGAACCTTGTAAAGAATAAAATGGTTACTTATGCCGAATGGAAATACCGACCTGATGTAGAAGTGACACTCGATAATATTCTGAAGCCGTTGGAATTAAAAGTGAAGAAAGAAAAGGACAAGCAATACAAGTTAAGTGCTTATGAATACTATCGCTGGCCGGTAGAAGAAGGTTGGGCCGAAATGGATCGTATTGCTGCACAATACAAAACAGTGGAAGAGTGGGAGAAACGAAAAGCAGAATTAAAGCCTTGTTTAAAAGAAGCATTGCAGTTAAATCATTTACCGGCAGCGCCAAACAGCAAACCAATCGTTACAACTAAACGCATCTTTGATGGTTACAGTGTAGAAAATATTGCGATTGAAATTTTACCCGGTGTGTGGATCAACGGATCGTTATACAAACCATTAAAGTATAAGGGTAAGATTCCTGTCATTTTAAATCCCGATGGACATTGGGAAAAACAACGTTACCGTGCCGATTGTCAATACCGTTGTGCCGCAATGGCAAAAATGGGAGCAATGGCGTTCAGTTACGATTTGTTTGCATGGGGCGAATCGTTACTGCAATTCAAAATCGAAGATCACCGCAGAAGTTTAGCGATGACCATACAGGCATTGGGCGCTATCCGCATTCTTGATTTTTTATTGGCGCAGAAAGTTGCAGACACAAATCGTGTAGCCATCACCGGTGGTTCAGGTGGCGGCAGTCATACGGTGTTAATGACGGCGTTGGATGATCGCATTAAGGTATCGGCGCCTGTTGTTTCTTTATCTTCTTATTTCTATGGCGGTTGTCCCTGCGAAAGCGGCATGAACATTCATGCATGTGGCGGCAGAACAAATAATGTGGAGATCGCAGCCATGGCAGCCCCTCGTCCGCAGTTGGTCGTAAGTGATGGTGGCGACTGGACCGATAAAATGCCCGAACATGATTTTCCTTATCTGCAAAAGATGTACAGCTGGTACAACAAAAAAGAAAATGTAAGCAATGTGCACTTGCCAAACGATAAGCATGATTTCGGTATTACCAAACGTACACCGGTGTATGAGTTTATGGCAAAGCAGTTAGGATTAAACATTAAAGCCATACAAGACGCCAATGGTAAAATAGATGAATCAAAAATCACCATTGAACCGGAAAAGAGTTTGTATGTGTTTGGTGATAACGGAGAGAAACTACCTGCACATGCAGTAAAAGGGTTTGAAAATTTAGAAAGAGTATTTGCAGAAGAAATTGAAAAGGCGAGAACCAATCAACGCTATAAAATCGGTTTGATTGATCTGATGTTGCTCAAACGCCAGAAGCTTGGTGCTATCACGCTTACAGCAGAACTGAAAGCTGATGGTGTAGAAGTGGATATGGGTGGATTGGGCAATCGTCCCACATTCGATAATCAATTGCTCATCGACAGTGTGCGTAATCAGTTCATCAAAACGGCCAAAGAAAAGAAAGTAGAAATATTCTGCCTGGCGATGACAGGCTATTATGCACAATCGTTTTGCGGCCGTGCAGAATACATCCGCAGCATTGAAGATTGTATCAAAACCATGCAGCTGATGAATGTAAAACATGCATTCCTGCCATTGGGGGTACAATGCGATATGAAAAAGAATCCGGCTATTCGTGATTCAGTAATTACACGTTTAAAAGTTGCAGGTAAGCTGGCAGAAAAAGCAGGTGTTGTTATCGGTATCGAAACATCGCTCACCGCAAAAGAAGAAGTGGAATTGCTAAAACAGATCGGTTCTCCTGCCATCAAAATTTATTTCAATTTTTCCAATCCGCTCAAAGAAGGCAGAGACCTCATCAGCGAAATAAAAATACTCGGCAAAGACCGCATCAGTATGATCCACGCAACGAACAAAGACAGTGTTTGGTTAGAGAATGATCCGCAGATCGATCTGTACAAAGTGAAAAAAGCTTTGGATGAAATTGGCTGGAGCGGTTGGCTGGTGATTGAACGCAGCAGGGATGCACGCAAACCTTCCGATACAAAATATAACTATGGTGCAAATGCTGCGTATTTGAAAAAAGTTTTTCAGGGCGAGTGATTTTTTCATCGTAGAATTTCAATAAATAGGTTTGCAAAAATTGTAAACCTTTTTTGTTTATTGCAAACATTGATTCAGCAAGTTTTACAACAAAAATAAAAAAGTAAAATCTTCCATCTTTTTAGTTGATAAATACATTGCAATCGTTTGCGAGCACTTCTACCTTTAATTTATACTTCTACATTCAGGTAAGTAATTCTTAAGTAAACAGTAAATATTAAAACGATCTGCCATGAGACGACAATTGTTTGCCGTAGGTATAGGCTTTTGCCTATACTTGCAGGGTTTTTCACACCCAACTTTAGTAACGAGTGATTTTACTTCATTCAAAGAATCAAGACAAAACGCAATAACAGGAAAAGTAACCGATCAGAACAATGAACCGTTGACAGGTGTTACGGTTACAGCAAAAGGTACAGCAATTTCTGTACTCACAGATAATGATGGAAATTTTTCTATCCAGGTTTCTGCAACTGTAACTACTCTTGTGTTTTCATACGTTGGTCATGAAGAACAGGAAGTGTTGATAGCAGGTAAATCAAATGTATCAGTACAATTAAAGCCATCAAGCGGAAACTTGTCTGACATTATTGTTGTTGGTTATGGTTCACAAAAGAAAGGAAATCTTACCGGTGCAGTGGTGAGCATATCAGGTGCTGAATTAACAAAGCGACCTGTGCCTAATGCATCTAATTTATTGCAGGGCCGTGTAACGGGTTTGCAGGTTACACAACCATCTGCAGAGCCGGGCAGAGATAATGCAAACTTATTGATCAGAGGCCGCAGTTCATTTTCTACAGGCACATCGCCACTTGTATTGATCGATGGTGTGGTTGGTAACTTCAACAACATTTCACCAAACGATATTGAAAATGTTACAGTACTAAAAGATGCAGCTTCAGCTTCTATTTATGGTTCACGTGCTGCCAATGGTGTTATTCTTATTACAACACGCAAAGGCAAAAAGGGAGCACCGGTGATTAATTACTCAGCAAATTTCTCACGCCAATCGGCAACAGAGCTACCCGATTTTATTACCAACTCCGCAGAGTATATGGAAATGTACAACGCTGCTGCTACAAGAAGTGGTGTGGCATTTAAGTACGATCCTGCAGAAATTGAAAAATACCGTACTTCGAAAGATCGCAATCTCTATCCCAACTTCAATGCAATGGAATATTATTTCCGTCCAGCATTTGTAACCAATCATAATCTTTCGGTATCAGGTGGATCCGATAAGAATACATACAATTTATCGGCAAGTTATCTCGATCAGGATGCGTTGCTGCCTGTGTATAATTTCAAACGTTATAACCTGATGTTGAATTATACATCACAGATCAGCAAAGCCGTTACCATTGGTACCATCATGAATATGACGTACAAAGACAGAAAGGAGCCACCGTTTGCAAGTGAGAATATTGCATTGCTTGTATATGCAGCAGGTCCATTGATAGGTCCTTACTTACCCGATGGCAGTGGACGTATTGCGTCTAAGGCTTATGTTAATGAAGGGAAAAACAGGAATGCACAGGAAGCATTTGAAATGGGTTGGCAAAATACCAAAGAATATAATTTAAATGCGCAGGCATTTATGGATGTAAAGCTGCTGAAAAATTTTGTATGGTCATCGAAAGTGGCAGTAAACTATGTAGATGAGTATTACAAAATGTATCAGCATCCTTATCAATCTTATTACACACAGGTGAAAAACGCAGGTACAGGCGATTACGAAGTGTTTAATCTTGGGCCCGATCTTGTGGGTGTAACCGATCAGTATGCAAAAGTTATTTCACCAACGCTTTACACTACCTTAACGTATAGCAAATATTTTGGCGAGCACTCAGTAAAAGGGTTGGCTGGTTACGAACAGTTTTTTACAAAATCGCAGGGCTTACGTGGTCGCAGGTTCAACGGTGTGTCGTCAACCATCCAGGAAATTTCCGGTTATACATCCACAGGTGAAGCATTGAATAATACTTATCCACGTTTACCCGGGTTACCTGGTACTAATGAATCGGCATTGCAATCATTTTTTGGCCGTGTTAATTATGACTATCAAGGAAAATATTTATTAGAAGCAAACATTCGTTACGATGGTACATCGAGAGTATCGCCCGATTATCGTTGGGGTGTATTTCCATCCGTATCAGCAGGTTGGTATGTGAGCAAAGAAAATTTTGTGCGTGATAATGCAAAATGGATCAACAACCTGAAGCTGCGTGTTTCGTATGGTGTGTTGGGTAATCAGGATATTGGCAATTATCCTTACCAGGATGTGTTATCATTGAACGTAAGTTATCCATTCGGTAATGCAGCGCCAACTTCGGGTGCAGTGGTCAACGCATTTCGTGATCAAAGTATCCGTTGGGAATCTACAAAGGTTACCGACATAGGTTTTGATATGGATATTTTCAATGGCTTGTTTGGTATTACATTCGATTGGTTCAAAAAGCAAACTTATGATATTCTTTCAGCCATCCCTGTACCTGCAAGTTTAGGTTTAAGTGGCCCTACAACGAATAACGGCCGCATGCATTCAAAGGGTATCGAAGTGGATCTACGTCACGAATACCGCATTGGTAAAGTGTCGTATGGTTTGAATGGAAATATTTCAACTGCAAAAAATAAAGTTGATCAGATCATTACACCTTCATTCGGCAGTACTATCCGCCAGGCAGGTCTTCCTTACGATGCACATTATCTTTATGTATGGGATGGGATTTTCCAGGTTGAAGATATTGGTAACGCTAATGTACCTGTTCATGCGTTGAATACATCGCCTAAGGCAGGTGATCTGAAAATGAAAGATGTAAATGGAGATGGACGTGTAGATGCCAATGATCGTGTTGTGGTTGGTGGCGCTTATCCTGATGTAATTTACTCGTTCGGCGGACATGTGGATTACAAAGATTTTAGTCTGTCATTCTTTTTTCAGGGTGTAGAAGGTATTAAAGCAAGAGTAAACAACTGGGGTATCGATCCGTTTATGCAAGGCACACCACCCACAACCAAATGGCGTAATGCATGGACGCCACAAAACCGAAGCAATACACTGCCTGCAATTTATACAGCCGGTTACACAGGTGTGGCTGCTTATGCTGCATCAACTTACTATCTCATGGATGCATCGTACCTGCGTTTAAAAAACGTAATGCTTTCTTATACTTTACCGGATGCAATAACAAAACGTATTGCAGCAAAAGGTTTAACTGTTTATGTATCGGGCGAAAACCTGCTCACATTTACAAAATATGAAGGAAGTGATCCTGAACGTGCAAGTGTATCGGGCAACTTCGTACAGTATCCGCAGGTAAAGATCTTTAACGCAGGCTTCAACATCAAATTCTAATAAAATGAAATCAAACTATAAATTATCATACACGCTTTTGCTTGCACTGCTGTTATCATTGGGTGCCTGTAAAAAGAATTTGCTCGACCGGGCACCGCTCGACAGCGTATCTACACAAATTTTCTGGGCGTCGGAAACCGATGTGCAAAGTGCATTGGCCGGTGTGTATTCACGTTTGCAACAGAATTTTTTAGGTTACGAACGTGTTTATCTTGATGGCTTGAGCGATAATGCTTATCTCGATGCAAATACTAATCAGCCAAATATGTTGTTAATGACAACAGGGGGTATTTCCCCAACACTTGGTGGCGCATTACCTAATATGTATAGCACGCCATACCGTGCAATCAGTTCCTGCAATTTCTTTTTAGATAATGTAGATAAAGCGCCAGTAGCAGAGGCAAAGAAAAATCAATACAAAGCCGAAGTGCGTTTCATCCGTGCATTGTGTTATTTCGATCTGGTACAGAGTTTTGGCGGAGTGCCTTTGTATAAGAACTATCCGAAAACACTCGATGAGGTTAAAGTTGCCAAAAGCACGAAAGAACAGGTGTATGCCTTTATTGAAGAAGATCTTGATTTTGCCATTACCAATCTTCCTGATGAAAAATATAATGGACGTGCAGTAAGAGGAAGTGCGCAAGGTATAAAAGCACGTGTGCTGTTAACGCAGCAGAAGTGGGCGGCTGCGGCCACATTACTGCAAACCATTATAAATGGAGCCGCTGGTAAATTTGGTTTGGCAAACAATTATGCAGCATTATTCAGAACAGCAGGACAGGCTAATGCCGCAGTGAATATTGAGATCATGTTCTCTACACAATATCTTGCCGTAAGCAACCCGCAACGTACAAGCCCCGGTGCGGCAGGTATGGATATTGAACTCGGTTGGTATTCATTGATGCAGCCTTATAAAGATTTAGTGGATGATTATGAAATGACTGATGGTAAATCAATTACTGAATCACCATTATATAATGCTGCAACACCTTATGCAAACCGTGACCCTCGTCTTGATCTTACCATTAAGCTTCCCGGTGAAGTATGGCGAAATCCCAACACCAATGCAACATGGAGCGGCAGCTACGCACCGGCAACAACATTTATTACAGAAAAGTATGTTGATCTTACAAGAGCCCCCTTCACCACTACAACAGCTACAGCAACCGACCAGGATTATATTCACTTACGGTATGCTGATATTTTGTTGATGTATGCTGAGGCAAAGAACGAAGCAACAGGTCCGGATGCAAGTGTGTATGCAGCAATTGACCAGGTGCGTGGCCGAACAGGCATTGCAATGCCTGCAACAGATCAGGCAAAGTATAATACAAAAGAAAAATTGCGTGATTATATCCGCCACGAACGCAGGATTGAATTTGCATTGGAAGGTCAGCGTTATAATGATCTCAAACGTTGGAACATTGCACACATTAAATTGCCAACACTTTCAACACCGGCTAATGTGCCATTGAAATTTGATGCAAAGAATTATGTGTTGCCTTTCTCGCAAGGCGAGTTGGATAATAACCCCAATCTTCGCCAGAACGATGGGTACTAAGTTGTGCGCATTTTCTATTTATACAGCAGTTATTTAGTAGTTAACGACCGGGAATTCTTTCCCGGTTTCTTTTTTGTAAGATTTGGGCTGTAAAACAGGAAAATATTCCATCTTTTCAGCTATTCCATACATTTTTGAGGGCGGCAAACCAAGCTACATTTATTGGCCTAAATGCCTGCTTTAGAAGCAGCTGTCAACGCACTAACTTGTATTTGGAATGAAACGATTGCAATTCTGCCTGTTTGTCTTTTTTTTACTGTTTGCCCAACTGGCAAGTGCAGCAGAAATTTATGTCTCCCCGAATGGTTCTGATAAAAATGATGGTTCAAAAGAAAAACCTTTTGCAACACTCAATATGGCCTTGCGTAAAGCAAGAGAAATGCGCAGGTTAAATGATGCGTCGGTAAAAGACGGTATTCATATTATTTTAGGTGGCGGCAATTACCCGGTGTTAGAAACCATTCTTATCAGGCCGGAAGATAGCGGCACCCGTGAAAGCTCCACGTTTATTGAGGCAGCTCCCAACGAAAAGCCTGTGTTAAGTGGCGGCGTGCAAATCAGTAATTGGAAAAAACTAACTGCTCCTGTCAACGGCTTGCAGGCAAAGTATCAGAATAAAATATGGGTAGCCGATGTGCCGATGGTAAATGGCAATGATTTTAATTTCCGTCAGCTATGGGTGAATGAAATAAAAGCTGTACGGGCAAAATCATCCAATGGCGATGCAATGTTACGCATTTTGAACTGGAACAAAGCAGAAGCTGCTTGTGTGATTCCTACATTAGCTTTTCAAAACCTGGATAAAGCAAAAGGTTTGGAATTATTTATTCATCAGTGGTGGGAGATCGCTAACCTGCGTGTGAAAAAACTGCAGGTGATGGGCGACAGCACAAAGTTGTTTTTTCATCAACCGGAAAGCAACATACAAAACGAACATCCCTGGCCTGCTCCGTGGATCAGTAAAGAAACCGGTAACTCTGCTTTTTACTTAACCAATGCTATTCAGTTTTTAGACGAACCGGGTGAATGGTATTTAGATGTCACCAACAAAAAAATCTATTACTGGCCACGCAACAATGAAAATTTATCAACTGCAAAAGTAGTAGCGCCATTTACCGAGACATTAATTCGTTTAGAAGGAACAATTGATAACACAGTTAAGAATTTAGTGATCGAAGGCATTTCTTTTCAGCATACAGGATGGCTGCGACCATCACTGCAAGGACATGTACCGCACCAGGTTGGTTTGTATATGACGGAAGCATACCGGTTAAAACCTGCAGGTACAAAAGAGAAACCGGGTTTGGATAACCTGGCATGGGTAGGCAGGCAAGCGGCTGCAGTTGAAGTGAGTTATGCCATTCGCACAAGAATTAAAAACTGTTCTTTCCTGCATTTGGCAGCAACGGGTATTGATTTGAAAAAAGGCGTGCAGGATAATATGACGAAGAATAATCTTTTCAGCGATATTGGTGGCACAGCTATCCTCGCCGGTAATTATGGCGATGAAGGAAGAGAAATTCATTTGCCCTTTGATCCGAAAGATGAACGGGAGAAATGCGATGTTATTTTCATCGAGAATAATTTCATCACCAATGCTGCCAATGAAGATTGGGGCACGGTGGGTATTGGTTGTGGCTTTGTGAGCAGAACAAGCATTCGTCATAACGAAATTGAAAATGTATCGTACAGCGGTATCAGTTTGGGTTGGGGATGGTCACCTGCACAGAATATGATGAAGGACAATAGAATTGTTGCCAACAAAATTCATCACTATGGCAAATGGAATTACGATTGCGCCGGTATTTACACATTGAGTGCACAACACAATTCCATCATTGAAGACAATTATATCGATAGTATTTATAAATCACCCATTGCTCACTTACCATCACACTGGTTTTATATTTATACTGACGAAGGCTCTTCGCATTTCACCGTAAAAAATAACTGGACGCCTTCACAGAAATATTTACAGAATAACAACGGTCCCGGTAATATGTGGAGCAATAATGGTCCGCAGGTGCATGACAGTGTTAAGCAAAATGCCGGGCTGGAAAAACGTTTTCAATATTTAACCGCCAACAAAACGGCGAAAGTTGGTGCCATCAACGAAGAACATAACGAAGTAATTGAATTGGTGGTAAAAGTTGGGATGCAATTGAACTTACCCAAACTCAAAGAACTGCTGGCGAAGAATAATATAGACAGCAATGCCATCTATCATTGGCAGAATCATTATGTCATCTTCGGTAAAGTGCAGGACATTGGCGTAATGCAGGGACGTATCGCCAACAATTTTCCTGAAGCAGAAGTAAGAGTGTACCACGATATGTTTTATAAATACAGCAAGAAACAACATTGCACCGATAAAACAGTGGCGAAAGAATGGGAGCATATTATTCTCACTGCAAATCTGGTAGAGGATGAAAAGTTACAGAAAGAATATCTTAACTATCATGCTACACAGTTTGAAAAATGGCCGGAGGTTGCAAAAGGTTTTTGCAATGCCGATTTTCAGCAGTTGTTGTTGTTCAGGAATGGAAGGCAATTGATGCTGGTGATCAGTATTCCGAAAGGAGAAAGTTTAGATAAGCTTAATCCAAGAACAACCGCCAACAATTCACGAGTGGATGATTGGAATAAGATCATGAAAAAATACCAGGAAGGAATTAAAGGAACAAAGCCGGGTGAGACTTGGATGTTTCTCAAGCAAATGAATGACTAGCCTCCGGATTTATCCGGCGGAATAAAAAATAAATTATGTTGACAATTGGAATTTTAGGCGTTGGTGAAGGCCGCAGTACCATGAGTGCAGCTTTGCAAAGCAAAAAACTGCATCTCAAAATCATTTGTGATCGTAATGAAGAGTTGTGCAAACAACGTTGCAAGGAATTTGATTTTGCAAACTATACAACCAGCTACGAAGATCTGCTCAACGATGCAGAGATTGACATCATCGCCATTTATACACCCGATCATCTGCATGCCGATCATATTAAACAGGCATTGCTGCATGGTAAACATGTGGTGTGTACCAAACCATTCATTGATGATCTGAGTCGTGCAAAAGAATTACTGGAACTGCAAGAGCAAACAGGTAAGAAAGTATTTGTCGGACAAAGCTCCCGTTTCTTCGAACCATACAAACGTCAACGGAAAGATTTTGAAGCAGGAGAGATCGGCGAACTCATCACAATCGAAAGTCATTACAATGCCGATCATCGTTGGTTTCTCGAAAAGAAATGGGCATTGGAAGATTCATTCAAATGGTTGTATGGAGGTTTAAGTCACCCTGTTGATTTTATCCGTTGGTACTTACCCAACATCGAAGAAGTGATGGGTTATGGTATGATCAGTGCGAATGGAAAAGCAGCAGGGTTAAAAAATGAAGATACCATGCATTTCATCTTTAAAGCAACCGATGGTCGAATTGCGAGAGTAAGCGGCACTTATACCAGTCCAACACAACCAACAAAGCGTGACAGTGGCATGAGTTGCGTATTACGTGGTACGCAAGGCGCATCGCAAGCCGATTATCATGAGCTGCGTTATTCCATCACTGATAAAACTGGTGAAGAAAAGATCATTCATTGGGGAGACAGCACATTGAAATATTATTTCCGTTTCGAAGGACAGAGTCATCATGCAGGAGAGTACCAGAATTACCTGGAATACTTCGCTGATTCTATTGAACAAGGTTTTACCGCTTATCCAAACATGCAGGAAGGAATTGGAACCGTGGCATTGTTGCAGGCAATGGATAAGAGTTTGAAAACAGGAGCGCCGGTGAAGATCGCCGATATATTGAAACAATACAATCTTGAACCATTAAGCCACTAAGGCACGAAGTAACGCAAAGCTTCGTGTTGCTTTGTGTTCCCTGTGTCTTTGTGGTTCAAACAAGTCATGAACGAAATTTACAATAAACTCACAACGCTTGATTTTACCATCGTCGCAATTTATCTCATTGCATTGCTGGCTATTGGTTATATCGCCAGTTTCCGCAACAAGAAAAAAGATGAGACGCTGTTCATGGCAGGCAATTCGCTCAACTGGTACAACATTGGTTTCAATATGTGGGGCACCAATGTTGGTCCATCATCGTTGTTGGCATTTGCAAGCATTGGTTTTTCAGCAGGTATTGTGGGTGGAAATTTTGAGTGGTATGCCTTTGTGTTTTTAACACTGCTGGCAATGGTGTTTGCACCACGTTACATCGCCAGCAAAGTCAGCACCATGCCCGAGTTCATGGGCAAACGTTACGGTAAAAGCACACAGGATATTTTAGCAGGTTATGCGTTGGTAAAAATATTGATCAGTTGGTTAAGCCTTGGTTTATTCAGCGGAGGAATTTTAGTGCGGCAAATCTTAGGTATTCCTATGTGGCAATCAACCATCGTACTCGTTGCATTCTCGGGTTTGTTTACCTACATGGGTGGGTTGAAAGCCATTGCAAAAGTGAATGTATTCCAGATGATCTTACTGATCATTGTATCATTGGCATTAACGTTTATCGGTTTGCAAAAGCTTGGTGGCGTAACAGCTTTGATTGATAAGACACCAAGTCACTTCTGGAATTTAATTCATCCAGCATCCGATCCCGGTTATCCGTGGCATGCGTTGTTGCTGGGTTATCCTGTATCGGCCGTTGCATTTTTCTGTACCGATCAGAGTATGGTGCAAAGTGTATTGGGTGCAAAAAATTTAAAGCAGGGACAGTTGGGTGTAAACTTCATCGGCTGGTTAAAAGTATTGGCTTTGCCCATGTTTATATTGCCGGGAATTTTGTGTTTTGCATTGTTCCCTGATCTTACTGATGATAAGTTGGCTTACATGACAATGGTCACCAATTTATTTCCATCGGGTTTAAATGGGTTGGTGATTTGTGTGTTGATTG
>NZ_CAMLGT010000103.1 GCF_946479605.1 uncultured Lacibacter sp. | reverse complement strand
AGATGTTGCTGGCACAGTAAATGAATTGACAATGCCTTCTTCTGCAGAAACATACTGACTTACTGCTGCCGTTTGCGGAACAGCTATGTACATGTACCCCCAGTCGATACGCAGATCATCACCTTTCTTTTGCAGAATGAGTTGAGCCGTAGTACCTGCTTTTAAAATACCAAGTCCGTTTGCTGTATATTTTTTTGCTTCTACAGTTTGTGCAGCTGTGTTGGTGGCAATATCGGTTGATGCGCCAACGTACAACTGTACATCATGCGCTGCACCATCGTTTGCTTTTACTTTTGTTGTGATATAACTCACTGGCCGGGCAACGAGGTTAAGATCGTTGATCAGTAATGGCGAGGTGAAGGTGAGTGTAAGATCAACTTTACCACAGGTAAATTCGTAAATGGTTTGTGTGGCGTTGATGGTTACTTTCTTTTGCTCGGCTATTTTCTTTGCTTCGCCTTGCTGTTCTTTTACTTCCTGTACAATACCGGCATCAAGCCATTGGCCACCGGCTGTATTGGCAACATGTATGGCCAATACATTCTTTCCCTGTTTGATCTTTGCTTTCACTGCTTCGCTAACGGGCAGGTAAATATATTTCCCTGTCCAGCCAATGGTTTTATAAACCAATTCGCCATTGATATACACTTCTACATTATCATCATGATGAAGTTTTACAAACAGATCGTTCAGATGGCTGCTGTTGATGGTGAACTCTCTTCTCATCCAAATATCTTTCGAGAGCCACATGGTTTGTGCAGTGGTTTTGTTATCGCCAAAAGCGCCCTTTCCTTTTTTCCAGTTACTGTCGTTGTAGGCAACACTTGTCCACTCACCTGTTGGTGCAGTTTCAGTATAAGCTGCATCATAATACAGTTCATCAGCTGCCGGCAATACCTGTTTAAACTGTTTACCTGTATTGCCTAAGAAGCGATACACATCTCCAGCTACTTTTAACATACCAACCAATGAATGATCTGTTCCTGTCCAATGTTTTGTTGGTGATTCTGTTAATACATCTGTTGTTGACCAGATACTGAAATACGGATCATGCGTGATCAACGGATAAGCAGGCGCTTTTCTTTCCTGGCTCACACTTACCAAACACAATAAGAGAACTGCAATAAACGATAAACCTGTTTTATTCATTGTATATACTGTTTGAAACTCGATAGACATGCACACATTAAAATTAAGAGGCCATTTAACCAGAGCTAAATGGCCTTGGTAACGATCAGTATTAACTAAAACTACTGCTTACCTTATACCAAAACTACTGCTGACTTTGGTCTATTGATCTTTTACACTATTCTCAGAACGACAGTTTCACAACAGGAGAAAAAATCCTGTCTTCAACCCCAGCTATTTTAATACTGAGTCGTGCAAACACATAGTTCTGCGTGGGAATAATAGTGGGTATAGTTACCTGCATACTGATGTTATTGGGATCAGCAATTGAACCACCACTGATGCTTGCAGAACCAATATTATCAGTTGATGAAACAAACTGTGTTTTGTTGATGTACAGATTCACGCTTTCAATATTTTTTCCGCTGGCATCAGTAATGATCTTTTCTGCTTTAAAGCTACCGTTCACTTTACCGCCGCTTACTGACAGCTGCGGGGTGCGGATCATATAATAAGGCGTCACATCCAGATCAATGGTTTTGCTGCCGCTGAGTTTTATGACCAAACTGTCAGGCGCACCACCTGCTGTTTGTTTCCATTTAAATGGTCCTTGCCCATTGGGGATAATGAGTTTATACTCACCATCAAACAACATACAGGAATAAGAACCATCCGGTGCAAACGTCTGGCGAATAGCCCCCACTTTTCCAAAACCAAACTGATATAATTCAAACGGCACACGGTCGTACTCCACCTGTATGGCTTCGCCCATGTATTGTATCTTACCTGTTAACTTCGAGGAAGGTGCATCATAATTATCTTTCTTGCAGGATGCAGCGCCAACAAGCAGTGCCAGCAATCCGATATAGTGAAACTTGATTTTCATTTTTCGTTTTTTAATTGTTTACAACACTGTTACTGGTTACTGGTTTGGCTGTTTTACAATTTTGGGGTTGTTTGCACGGATATTATCATCAATGAATGAATAATAGTTACCCATCTGAAAATTGTTGGCGCCCGTTACCAATGTAGGAAGTACGATCTTGTACAGCCACTTACCATCATTGGGGTTACCGGGATTGAAATATTTGTACGCCCACAATGCATAAGGTTGTGTATTACGCTTGGTTGCTTTACCAATGTTTGTCAACAGATCGCTTACAGTCATCTTGTTACCATCCCATACCTGGTGCGCAATTCTCCAACGTTTACGATCAAAAAGAATATGACCTTCAAACGCAAGCTCCACACGGCGTTCATGCACAATCCTGTCGAATGTAATATCAGCAGCCGTTAACGGTGTTGTAAATCCTGCTCTTGTACGCACCTGGTTCATATATGTTGCTGCTTCTGCTGCATTGCCCAACTCAAATGCCGCTTCTGCTGCATTCAGCAATACTTCTGCATAACGGTAACGGATAAACGGCAGCTCACTGTTTGTACCACGTGAACCGGAACCAATAGCAGGATCGAGATACTTGCGCAGGTAAAAGCCGCTCTGTGCGGTAAACTCTTTACCATTAATAGGGCCATCAAAACCCACCACCTGGCGTAAACCTGTTGTACCGGGTAATACTTTCTGTTGTCCACGGTCATCACCACTTACAACAGAACCATCAGCCATCTGGTAACCATTCCAGATATCAACCGTACGGCCTTTAAATGCTGTACCGGGCAACATAACTGTACCGGCCAGACGTGCATCTCTGCCAGCAAATGGATCTGTTTGATTAGCATAGTACACAGGATTACCACCACCATCTGTAACAGGGATTGGTGCAAATGTGTTGTTCAGCAATTCAAACTCCTGTACAAGGTTTAAGGAAGGATTAATACGCCCGCCTTCTTCTTCCTCTGCACCATAGCGTGGCTGATTCCATCCGGTAAAGTAATGTACTTTACCACTCTTCAGTTTAAAGTCTTCAATAAAGATGGTTTCAGGATTATTTCCCTTATCAATAAAAATGCTGGCAAAGTTTTCGCTCAGGTCTGGCTTTTTATTATACAACGCATATGCACCTGCAGTACCGTTCATGATCTCTTTTGCTGCATTCAGTGCTTTGGTATAATAAGCCGTTGCCATTGATGATGGAATACCCACTTCACCACCGGGTAATGCAACCTGTGGCGTGTTAACACCATACTTTGCAATAGAACCTGCATACAAAGCAGCTCTTGCCTGCATGGCCAATGCAGCACCTTTTGTTGCTCTTGCAGCCGTTGTTGCATTCGCTTTGTTATCGATGGGCAGATCATTTTTAATGGCTTCTGCTTCCGCAATCACAAAGTCATACATTTCCGATTCTTTTGATCTTGGATATTGCAGATTATCTGCCTTACCACTAAAATCATACACCAATGATTTTGTGATCAAAGGCACACCACCCATTCTCTTTGTTATTTCAAAATAATAATTGGCACGCAGGAAACGGGCTTCTGCTTTAAACATGGCTTTATCAGCCGGAGCCAATGCCTTTGAAATATCAATACGTTCTAAGAAAAGATTTAATTCACGGATGTATGCATAATCCCAGCTACCCCATTCGCCAAAGCCCCAGGTATTACGCTGCACTAAAAATGCACGGCCGTTTTCAGAAGGAAAACTTTCACTGAAATCTGCCATCGTGTACCAGTCTTTCAAAGTAGAAATATCTACCTGGCGGTTATACAGGTCGGCCAGCACAGAAAGTACATTCGCTGAGTTGGCAAACGCAAGATCAGTAGAGATAATTGATGTAGGTTTTACATCAAGAAATTCGCTGTCCTTTTTGCAACTCCACATTCCTAACATGGATGCTGCTGTTAAATAGATGTATATACGTTTCATTACAGTAGAATTGAAAGAAGTGTATTAAAGAGTGATGTTAACACCAACGTTTAAGAATTTATTCTGCGGAAACTGAAGACCGTTATCATCATTCACTTCCGGATCAATATTGAATTTCTTTACGTTGTCAATAGAGAAGAGGTTATAAACGTTCACATAGAAACGTGCTTTTTTCACCACTTTTACTTTTGTTAATAATGAAGTTGGTAAACTGTATGCAAGCTCCAGCGTACGTGCTCTTAAGTAAGTAACATTATGCGCCCAGAATGTAGAGGTGCGGTTATAGTTACTGTGACCACTTTCGTTATAGCGTAATGCAGGATAGCGACCGGGAATCCAAGCACTGTTACGATCATAAATATCTGCTCTGTGCCATCTGTCCTGGAACATGGTGTTTAAATTACCATCATTCTGGAATGCCCATCTTGTTTCCCAATTCTGGAACCAGGTGTAACCAGATGCACCGGAGAAATCGGCATGAAATTCAATTCCCTTCCATGCCAAGGCAATGTTGAAACCAAAGTTGATGTTTGGTTGCGTTCCTGCACCATAACCAATAGGACGCACATCAAACCCATCGATCTTACCATCACTATTCACATCTCTGTAAATAAGATCGCCGGGGAGTAATGTTCTGTTACCTTGTCCATCAATATTTACAGGATGGTTGTTGATCTGCTCCTGCGATTGGAATTGTCCATCGATGATATAACCCCAATCAATACGCTTGTACCTGTTCTCTGTTGAGTTACGGTACTGATCCCATGAATTGAAGAACATTGGATTGTAACTGTCGAGGAACTTCGAGCGTGTGTAACCAAGATTAGCACCCACCTGGAAACCAAGATCACCAAACTTATCGTTGTATGCCAATGAACCTTCCGTACCATACTGTGCATCGTTGTTCAGGTTTTCATTGGGTAATGCATAACCAATTTCAACAGGAATTAAAATATCTGTCCGTACACCTCTTAAGCCTGTTCTTTTACGATAGAAATAATCGAACGTACCGGAGATCTTTCCTTTGAACAACGTAAAGTCTGCACCAATATCTGTAATGCGGCTAACCAGCCATGAGATATTTGTTGTGGGTGCACCACGGTCACGTGAACCAATTACAGGCACGCCACCAAGAATAGCAATACCCTGGTTGTAGTTGTAACCGGTAAGATAACTGTAAGCACCTAAGCCAAGAGCACTGCCATCATCACCCAATTGACCATACGATGCACGGATCTTGAAATCGGAGAGGATGCGGTTGCCGCCTAACAGTTTCTGCATAAAATCTTCATCTGTAATTCTCCAGCCTGCTGATATGCTTGGAAAATAACCCACACGTTTATCGGGCGCAAAAAGATAAGATGCATCACGGCGTGCAGAAAGCTCCACAAAATATTTATTGGAATAGTTATAGTTCACACGGCCGATATAACCAACACGTGCCTGGCGATCATTGCTGTCGTCGTAGCGATCTGCAGTTGCAAAGTAAATCAGCGGTAATGCGTTGGTTGTTGGCACGGAGTGGATCCAGTTACGCAAACGCTGGTTAGAGATGCGCTCAGCAACAAGTGTGGCACCCACATTATGACGGCCAAAGCTATTGTAATAGTTCAACTGCAGTTGAGAAGAAATATTGATCTGTTTGATCTGTTCTCTTTCTCTCCACGGATTGATACTGCCACCGGTTCTTTTATATGTAGAATCAGTAGGATTGTAAGTATATGTATCGTATGTGTACTCGTGATTATCAAAAAGATAATCAGCAATGTAATATGAGTAAAGACCTCTTACACTCAATCCTTTTACAAATGGCAACTGGTATTCAATGGTTGCATTTGTTTGCAGCACACGCCAGTCGTTATGAAACCTGCCTGCATTCTTGTAGTTAAGATAGGCCCAGTTGGTTTCATTGTGTTTAATATCATTCAGGTATTCAGGATTATCATTTGCATAAGGGCGCTCCAATGGTGTGTTACGCAAAATAGCAAAACGTGCCAGCCAGTAATCATCGCCACCAGGCACGCCGGGGTTATCTCTTGTTTCAATACGACCATTAATGGCCAGCCCTATCTTTAATCCATCAGCCACCTGTGCCGTAATGTTCGATTGCAGGTTTGTTCTGCCAAACTTATACTCACGGCCCAATACAGAGTTCTGATACAATCGTGTGCCTGACACATAATAGTTGATCTTATCTGTACCACCGGTGAAGTTGATGTTCACTGAATTTAAAGGAGCATTTCTTTTAATGATAAAATCTTTCCAGTTAAAACTTTTATCATAACCGGGTTGTGTACCTTCTCTCCATTTATCTAACTCAGCCTGTGTTATTGCAGTACTGCCATAACGATTTACTTCCGCTTCAGCACGGTAGCGTTGATAATCGTATGAGTTGGTCAGCACCTCTGTAAACCTCGACCAGTTTTGTACACCTGTATAAGCATTAATGCTGATAGAATTGCCGGAGTTACGACGACCTTGCTTTGTTGTAACCACCACTACACCATTGGCAGCACGCACACCATAAATAGCAGCCGATGCATCTTTCAGGATAGTAATGCTTTCAATATCGTTTGGTGCAAGGTTGTTGAACTGTCCTGCATCCTGCTGAATACCGTCAATAACATACAAAGGATCGCCCATATTACGCACCTGTATATTTGCACTGGCACCTGGTCGTCCATCAGGCATACGGAAGGTTACACCGGGAAGTTTACCTGCAAGACCAGAGCTTACTGTAGCTCCACCGTGTACACGATCCATATCCTTTGCAGTAATGGAGGAAATGGCGCCGGTAAGCGATTCTTTCTTTTTTGTTCCATACCCGATCACAATCACTTCTTCCATTGTTATTTTTTGCTGACCGAGTGCTACAGCTATTTCTGTTTGACTGCCTACAGTTACTTCACTTGTAGCATAACCAACAGAAGAAATAACAAGTACTGATTTGTTGCTCTTTACAACAATGGTAAATTTTCCATCTGCATCAGATGTTGTTGCATTTTTTGTTCCTTTTTCAGAGATTGTAGAATTGGAAATAACAACCCCGCTGCTATCTCTTACAACACCGGAAACAGTGATACCTGTACCCTGCGCAAATACAGTAGTAAACGATGAGAGAAGCAGTAAAACAAGAAGCAGGAATTTTCTTTTTTGCCAGAGGCGGCCTGGAGCAGGCACAGCAAACGGCATGATGCGTTTTTTAAAAAAACTCATACGGCAAGTAGTTATTAGTTAATAATGGTTAATCGTTATGTAATTCAACTTAGTCTAATACCATGCTGAATCCATAGAGTAAAGTAACTCCTTGTTTTTCCGGCAGAACATTCCCGGTGTTTCATTCTTTTTTCAAATTGTTTCATTTATTTTGACAAACTGTTGCAGCCATTCCTGCATAAAAATCATGCGACTACTAAACCACAATGTCATTTGAAACAAGCAACTCATATCCTGTCATTCATCTGCTGTATTGCTTTGCTGCTCTGCGTTTCAACAAATACAGCTGCACAGCTATATTCTTTCAGGCATTACCAGGTTGAGAATGGGTTATCGCACAACATGGTTTTTTGCAGTGCCCAGGATTCAACAGGATTTCTTTGGTTTGGCACCAGGGATGGGTTAAACCGTTTTGATGGTTATCATTTTAAACATTACGATTCTGAAAACAAAGGCAACAGCATTACACCTGCTATTATCAATTGCCTGGAAGTGGATACTGAAAACAAATTATGGATCGGCAGCGAAGGCGGCATTTATACATTTAACAGAGAGCAGGAAAAAATGCAGCCATTTATTGATACCGTACGGAGTGTAAGCACTATCCGCTTCAATAAAAAAAAGCAACTCTGGTTTATTGCTTCGGGTGTATTACATGCCTACAGTTTTGTTACAAAAAAAGTCACCCGCTTTTCTGAAGCTGATTATTTTCTTGCATCATCCATGTGCATAACACCCAATGACGAGCTTTGGGTTTCTTCTGTTGATGGTTATTTGCATCGCTATAATGCAGCGAACAACAGCTTTACATCATTCAACATGTTTTCGCACTCCCCTTCTCCTTCATCTACATGGATTCCAAGGATCCATTACAATGGCCGTAATGGTATTTATGTGGGCACATCTATCCAGGGGTTAAAAGAGTTTGACATTGCAACACTTACATACAAAGACATCCTTACGTACAATCCTGACCGAACGGCAGTATTTGTTCGTGATATTGAACAATATTCTGCAGATGAATTCTGGATCGCTACAGAATCTGGCATTTTTATTTTAAATGCAAAAACTAATGAGTACATCAATCTCAAGAAAAAATTCCTGGATGTGTATTCTCTTTCCGACAATGCCGTTTATTCACTTTGTAAAGACAGAGAAGGCGGCATTTGGGCAGGCACTTACTTTGGCGGCGTTAACTATTTTTCCAAACAAAATACCTTGTTTCAAAAATTCTTTCCGGATAATTCTGCAACAGCCATCAGCGGCAATGTTGTTCGTGAAATTTGCGATGACAAGCGGGGGAACTTATGGCTGGGGACAGAAGATGCAGGGCTAAATAAATTAAATACAGCCACAGGTGTTATTACACAGTATAAACCATCGGGCAAAAGCACCGACATTGCATACAGCAATATTCATGGCTTACTGCTGAATGGCGATGAACTATGGATCGGAACTTTTGATCATGGCCTCGACATTATGGATCTCAAAACAGAAAAGATCATTAAACGTTATGCATACGGCTCCGGCAGCCGTGACTTGAAAAGCAATTTCGTTGTGAGCATGCTGAAAAGTAAAAACGGAACGATCTATATAGGTGCAAGCAATTCGCTGTTTATATACAACGAGCAACACAAAGGTTTCGATCTGATCAAAGAAGTGCCATCAGGTATTTTTATTTCCTGTTTGCTTGAAGATGCAAACAATACCATTTGGGTGGGCACACATAACCGGGGCGTTTTTTATTTCAATCCTGCTACCGGCGAAAAAGGAAATATTGTAAACAAGCCGGGCAGCAACATCAGCCTCACCAACAATACTGTAAACGCACTTTTTGAAGACAGCAAACACAATATCTGGATCGCAACCGACGGTGGCGGTGTTTGCAAACTGAATAAAGAAAAAACAAACCTTACTACGTATTATACCGGCAATGGACTGCCTAGTAACTTTATTTTTAAAGTACTTGAAGATAACAACCGTGACATGTGGATCACCACCAGCAGGGGTCTTGTACACCTGAATCCATCAACAGCTAAACTTACTGTTTACACAAAGGACAACGGATTGCTTAACGATCAGTTCAATTACAATTCGGGCTTTAAAGACAGCACAGGTGCAATTTACTTTGGCAGCGTAAAAGGGATGATCCGTTTTCATCCTGACGATTTTGTAAATGCATCCCGTGTTGGCCCGGTACATATAACAGGATTTCAGGTACAGAATGAAGAACAGGTGATTGGAGGAAAGAACTCATTCCTGAAACAATCGATCATGTACACAAAAGAAATTGTGCTGCCCCATGACAAATCATCATTCAGCATTGATTTTGCATCGCTCAGTTATACATCACCCGAAATGACGGAGTATAGTTACTTCATGAAAGGAGCTGATGAAAACTGGACAACACTTAAACCTAACCGCAAGGTTTACTTCAGCAATCTTTCACCAGGCAATTATGTTTTCATGGTAAAAGCATCTGTTAATGGCATGTGGACTACAGAAGTAAAAGAATTACAGATAAAAATACTCCCTCCCTTTTGGGCCACCAAGGTTGCCTATATCGTTTATGTTATTCTTTTAGGATTGTTGTTGTATTATTTATTCCGTATCTATCATATTTACAGCGAAAGCAAAAAACGAAAAGAGATCTACGAGGCAAAGATCGATTTCTTTACCAACGTTGCACACGAGATCAGAACGCCGTTAACTCTTATTAAAGGCCCGGTTGAAAATATCATGGAGCATGCTGACAACCTGCCTGATATAAAAGAAGACCTGATGATGATGGAGAAGAACACAGATCGTCTGGTGGCATTGATCAGCCAGATACTTGATTTCAGGAAAACAGAAACCAACTCCTTCAGTCTAGATTTTACAAAAGTGAATATGAATTCGTTACTGAAAGAAACCTACCTCAATTTTTCTTCCATTGCCAAAAAGAGAAAACTCAAATATGAGATCAGCCTGCCCGAAACAGATGCAACGATTTATGCTGATGAAGAAGCATTGATAAAAATACTGAACAACTTATTCAACAATGCGGTAAAGTATGCGGCACATAAAATTGATATCCGGTTATTGCCTGCAGAAGAAAACAAAAATGAATTGCAGATAGAAATTGAAAATGATGGCTCGCCAATACCCGACGATATGAATGAGAAAATATTTGAACCGTTCTTCCGCTTAAAAGAATCGCAAAAGATGCAGGGCACAGGAATTGGTTTAGCATTGGCCAAATCGTTAACCGAGTTGCATAAAGGAAAATTATTTCTGCGATTATCGCCCGATGGAACGAATGTATTTGTGCTTATTCTGCCAATAGAAAATACAAATGCGTAAGTAAGACAGTCTGCCTTATTTTTCTTTTTGCAGAAACGAAAATGTTTTCTTTTCTGTCAGCACTTTGTCTATACCTGTCTTTTTATCATTTACAAACCGCATTTGTATAACAGCTGTCCTTCTCGGGCCAACAGCAGCATTGGAGAAATGCGTATGCAGTACATACAACAGGTTATTCTTTGCATCCCTGAAAAAATCACCATGACCGGTTCCATTGATACCAAGCAATGATCTGCTGATGATGGGATTGCCACTGTACTTTTTCCACGGGCCGTAGGGAGAGGCTGCCGTTGCATAACCCACTGCATAATCAGGATTACGAAAATCATTGGCAGTATAAAACAAATAATACAACCCTTTGTGTTTTAACACCGTTGGTCCTTCTGCTACAGGCCATGTTGCCTGCTTTGTATTTTCCCATTGTTCCTCTGCTGCAATACACTCTTTTACCGTTTCTGGTTTAACAGCAGAAAGATCATCTTTCATTTCAGCAACAAAGATCCTGTTGCCGTTTGTAAGCCGCACATGATATAAATATTTCTTTCCATCATCATCAATAAAAATATAAGGATCGATCTGCTTTACAGGAGCTGCAAGTGGAAGAATGTTTTTCTGCACAAAAGGCCCTGCAGGACTTAACGATCTCGCAATAGCAATATTTTCGTTGGCAACATAAGCCATGTAAAATGTATCTTTTAACTGAAACACATGCGGCGCCCAAAAACCGGAACGGCCAAAAGCTTCACCCTTCTTTAATGCATATCCGTTCTGCGCATCTGACTTTTTCCATTTGTCAAGATCAGCAGATGTGTATGTAACAAACCCATTGTTTGCATTCTCTTCAGTTGTGCCATAGAGGTAATACAATCCATGATGATAAAAAATACATGGGTCAGCAAAATAAACATCCTGTTCATTCTTTACTACCTGCTGCGCAGATATTTGCCCAACTAGTGATGAGCAAGCTGTAAAAAAACAAATAAAAATTGCTGAAGCATATCTGGTCATAAACAATCAGGCATTAAGCAGGTACGGTTTCTCTTTATACAGTTTCCATAAAAATTCACCAAAGATGGTATTGGCCCATGCAAACCATGAACGGGTAAATCTCTTTGCATCATCTTTATGAAATGCTTCGTGCATAAACCCGGTTCCGCCGTGTGTCTTCTGCAGCATTTCAACACAGCGTTTTATTTCCTGGTCGCTTGTACTTGTAAGCCCACGCATAACAATACTCAACGGCCATATCATATCAATACCCACATGTGGCCCTCCTATTCCTTCCCCAGCTTTTCCTTTAAAGAAAAAGGGATTGCTATCACTCAGCAACAGCTTCCTGGTATTTTGATACACCGGATCATTTACCGGTACTGCCTGCAAATACGGTAACGACAACAAGCTTGGCACATTGGCATCGTCCATAATATTGTAACTGCCGAAACCATTTACTTCGTACGCATATATTTTTCCAAACTGAGGATGCTGTACTATACCATATTGCTTAATGGCTGTTTCTACTTCCTTTGCAAAGGCAGCACATTCATTAGCAGTTGCTGCATCCTTATACACTTTCGAAAATATCTCAGCCATCTGTTTCAAACTTACCACTGCAAAAAAGTTTGCAGGAATAAACAACGGATAGATCGTTGCATCATCACTTGGCCGGAACATAGAAAAGATCAAACCCACCGGCTTAGCAGGATAACCATAGCCGCCTAACGGAACACCATCTGTTGCCCAGCTTGTTCTGCGTTCAAACTTATAAGGCCCTTTTCCTGTTTTACGTTGCTGCTCCCTGAATGTTTTAATGATGAGCTTTGCTGCATTGCTCCATTGGGCATCAAAGACCGCTGTATCATTTGTTGTTTTCCAATAGTTGTAAGCTAACCTTACAGGATAACAAAGACTATCTATTTCCCATTTACGCTCATGAATTCCAGGTTGCATTGTTG